>JAEWYA010000114.1 GCA_023395775.1 Bacillota bacterium | reverse complement strand
GTGAAGGTGGGAGATGTGGTCTCCCTTCGGTTCGGCGTCCGCACCCTGACGGTGGAGGTTCTGTCGGTAGCAGAAAACGTTCGTCAGGCGGATGCCGCCGGACTGTACCGGGAGGTTTCCGGCGGGGCATAATCTGCCGTCCCGTCCCATAGAATGGTGTGACCGCCGGCTTGGACCGGCGCGCAGACCGGGGAGGGACGGAAGATGAACGACTATGGAAACGCCATGCCGCAGGCTCACCGCATTGAGCTGGACGGCCGGGAGCACTTGATCGTCTCCGGCGTGGAAGACGTGGAGCGGTTTGATGAGACGGGGATTGTCATGTCCACCGCTGCCGGAACACTGATTGTTACAGGAGAGGATCTGCACATCGGACAGCTGTCTCTGGAGGGCGGTGAGCTGAGAGTGGACGGGAAGATTGACTCCCTGTCCTATGAGGAGCCGTCTGGGGGCCGGAGAGGGCTGCTGCGGCGGCTGCTGGGATGATATGCGGAACTTTGTTGACCAGCAGCTGGAGGTGTTTCTCCAGTCCATTTTGCTGGGGCTGGCCATCGGCGTGGCCCACGATCTGCTTCGTCCCTTCCGCCTCCGCCTGCCCCGGTCCGCCTGGGCGCTGGACTGCGGATACTGCCTGTGCGCCGCGGCGGCACTGTTTTTGTTTTGTCTGAACCGAACGCAGGGGCAGCTGCGTATCTATGCGCTTTTGGGTGTGGCCGGAGGCGCGGCGCTGTTCTTTTCCCTGTTCTCGGCCCTCCTGCGTCCAATTTGGGACTTTTGGGCGGACACATTGGCATTTTTGCTTCATTTGCTGCAAATTCCGTGGATTTGGTTGAAAAATTTTTGCAAAAAAATTGAACAACGTCTGAAAAACATCTTTCTTTTTACAAAAAAATGCTATACAATAAAGAAAATTACCCATCGGCGTTATCGCATCGGCAGGGGAGGGAGCATCCGTGGCAAAGGCAGGCAAGCAAAAAAAAAGCCGTCAGCAAATCAGGCTGGGGTTTTTCGGAAGGCTCCTGCTGCTGGCGCTGATCGCCGCGCTGGGGTGGCAGCTATACCACCTGCGCAGCCAGGTAGAGAGCGCCGAAGCCCAAAAGGCCCAGCTGACCGCTCAGGTCGGCGCCCAGCAGCAAAACAATGACAAGCTGCAAAAGGCCATCGACGGCGGCGGCACCCAGGACCAGATGGAGGAGATTGCCCGGGATGAACTGGGTCTGGTGGCGCCGGGTGACCGGGTATTTTACGATGTGAGCAACTGAACGGCAAGGGGCGTTTCGCCCCGCGCCGGTCTTTTGGATATTCCGCCGATCTTTCCGGCGGACAAACGAAACCTGAGAAGGGAGAAACAGGACACAGTATGGGAGTAGAGCCTGAGGTCGGGAGCATCATGGAGGGCAAGGTGACCGCCATCATGAAGTTTGGCGCGTTCGTCGCCTTGGAGGGAGGCCGCTCCGGCCTCGTACATATCTCGGAGATCGCAAACAGCTATGTCAACGACGTACACGATTATCTACAGGAAGGGCAGTCTGTAAAGGTCCGGGTGCTGGCCTCGGAGAACGGAAAGATCAACCTCTCCATTAAAAAGGCGCTGCCCCAGGAGGACAGCCGTCCCATGTCCCGCCCCGCGGGAGGGTCTCGTTCCGCCGGAGGCGCGTTTCGCTCTGCGGGCGGACCGCGCCCTATGGATGGCGGCGGTGCCGGGCATCCGGCGGCAGGGAACCGTCCCGCTCCCACGCGCCCTCAGCCGATTCCGCCCTCCGGCGATGTGGAATTCGAGGACAAGCTGAAAAAATTCCTTTCCGCTTCCGAGGGGAAGATGGCCGACCTGAACCGCAGCGTGGACGGAAAGCGCGGCGGCGGCAAAAGAAAGAGATCATAAAAAAGCCTGCGGCTCCGCCATGGAAGCCGCAGGCTTTTCTCTTTGAAAACTTTTAAGGCATCCGACCGCCTTCCCCAAAAGCAGTGGAAAACCGACCTCTTTCACCCCTTGCATTTTCCCGCCGCATGCGGTACGATAATCAAGGAAGCTTTCCAATATCCCACCCATTGGGCCGCCGGCGTTCGCTGGCGGCTCCTTTTTACGCTTTGAAAGACGGCGGCGCGGACAGGCACGCGTGCCCTGTATTTATATTGGAGCCTCTGACTCACCCAATCTCCGTCCAGTCCTCAAAGGACCGGATATAATAGTCCGCTTCCGCTTTCATGGCATCCTGATCCGGCTCCGACGGGTCATAGACCGCCGCCGTCCGAAACCCGGCGGCCTTGGCCGTGCGCAGGGCAAACAGCGCGTCCTCAAACACCACCGTGTCCTCCTTCCGGCAGCGCAGACGGCGCAGCGCCATTTCATAGACCGTTGGGTCATCTTTTCTCCGGCCCGCGTCACCGCAGGTGATCATCCCGCGGAAGTATTTCATCAGCCCGGCGTGGTCCATGGCGATATCGGCCAGCGGATGGTCCGTGGCGGTGGCCACGTACATCCATACGCCCTCCATCTTCAGAAGGGCCAGCATCCGCTCCACCCCCGGCTTCGGGGCAACGCGAAAGCGGTAAAAGTCCTCTATCTCTACCCGCATCAGCCGCAGCACCTCTTCCGGCTCCATGCTCAGGCCGTACCTCTCGGCGCAATACGCAGCCCCTTCCCCCAAACTCATTGTCCAAAGCGTCTGGTCAAGATCTTCGGTTGGCTCCTTTCCCTGCCGCCGAAGAAAGTTGGATCCCAGCGAACCCCAAGCCTGCATGGAATCCAGCAAAGTCCCATCCATATCAAAAATCGCACCCTGCAGTCTCATATCAAACTCCATTTCTCTTTATAGAAAAAGCGCCGTCTGCGGCGGCGCTTTTCGCTTTGCTTTTATGGCCCTCAGAAGGCTCCCAGCAGCCTCAGCATCTCTTGGTCGGGGTCCAGCAGGGGCAGAGTCGTCCGAGCTGCCAGAGCGGCCTTAAAA
>JAEWYA010000108.1 GCA_023395775.1 Bacillota bacterium | reverse complement strand
CCGCACACTTATTCCGAAGTTATTTAAGATTGCTGCTGATGTACTGTCCGGCAACGCTGAGCACATAGTTCTGGCAGGCTGCACCGGTTTTCCAGTCGAAGCTTTCTCCGTAAATACCGGTGTTGGACAAAATACGCACGCCCAGATACGGAACCCCGTAAGTCTGACAGATCTGCGCGGCGGCATCGGTTTCCATTTCCTCGCAGGAGGTTCCGACCGTCTTGTTCAGATAGAGCATCCGATCAATCTGGTTGTTCCATTCGTTGGACGTTCCGATGGTACCTTCCACCACGGAGCCGTTGGTATAGCTGCTCTTGACGGCGTTGGCAGCCTTCAGCAGGGCAGTGTCGGCATAATGATAGACAGACTGTGTAAAGGCAGCTTCATCTCTGTCATAAGCGTAGACGCCGTTCATTTCAAAGGCGGTGTAGTCCACGCCCGCGCCCTTGGCGGAGGCAGCGGTTTTCCAGGCACAGTAGTTGACGGTCCGCTTACCCAGAACAATGTCATAGGTGTGCAGGGCCGGATCGTGACCGCCGGAGGTGCCCTGATCGATCACCGCAGAGGGATTGAAAAATTCCATGGCCAGTGCCGTGGAGGCGCCGGTGTTCGCGAGGCCCTGTTCCGTACGGCAGACTACCACAGGATTGCCATTGTAGGTGCCGGCGACATAATCCCACTGGCCCAGTCTGTAGGAGGTAGGATTACTCAGGGCGCTGATCATAGTGGTGGTCTCAATGCCCATGGCGCCTTCCAGCAGGATGGGCCGCTGTGTTTTATCATAGCTCTGGGTATTCAGAGAGGTCTTTTTACTGTTGGCGGTCACAGAACCGGGGGCACTGTTCAGATAGGAAGTGATATACTGTTTTGCCACATTGAGAACGTAGCTCTGGCAGGCCGCGCCGGTTTTCCAGTCAAAGCTCTCGCCATAGATCCCGGTATTGGACAGAATGCGGATGCCTAAAAACGGAATATCATAGGTCTTGCAGACCTGGGCAACGGCATTGGTTTCCATTTCCTCGCAGGATGAGCCGAAGGTTTCGTAAAGATACAGCATGCGGTCAATCTGATTGTTCCAGGCATCGCAGGAATCAATGATACCATTTACAACACTGCCCTGGGTATAAGTGCTCTTAACGGCATTGGCGGCAGCCAGCAACGTGGCGTCGGCATTATAGTAGACCTGCTGCGTAAATTCGCCGGCTGTCTTGTCATAGGCATAGACGCCCTGCATTTCAATGTCTTTGTAATCCACGCCAGCTCCCTTGGCGGATGCGCCGGATTTCCAGGCGCTTCCGTCAAAGGACTGTTTGCCGATAACGATGTCATAGGTGTGCAGAGCCGGGTCATGTCCGCCAGAGGTACCCTGGTTGATGACGGCGACAGGATTGAAAAACTCCATAGCCAACGCCGTGGAGGCAGCTGCATTGGCCTCGCCCTGTTCGGTGCGGCAGACCACCACGGGGTAGCCGCAATATGTGCCGGCCACATAGTCATACTCGCCCAGTATGTATTCCTCCGGATTGGTCAGAGCTTCGATCATTGTGGTCGTTTCAATGCCCATGGCGCCTTCCAGCAGCACCGGGCGCTTGGCATTGTCATAGGCAGCTTCCGCTTTGCTGAAATAGTTATAAAGGATCTGAGCCAGCTGACCGCGGGTCACCGCGCCGGCAGGATTCAGTTTGTCCCCATTGCCGTTGATAATCCCAGAACCCACGGCCATCTTCATATAGGGCAGCGCATAGGAAGCCACCTGATCTACATCCTTATACGCAGACAAATCTCCTCCCTGCAGGGTTTCGCCGGTCAGCTCCGCATAAGCGCACATCACCTTGACAAGCTGCTGACGATTGAGTTTTGTATTTGCAGAGAAGCCCGCGGACGTACCCTGTGTCAGGCCGGTCCCTTTAGACCATGCAGCAGCGGACGCATACCATGCGTTTGCTGCGACATCCTGAAAAGACGTCATGCCCGAAACGGAAGGTGTTTTCTGCATATTGTAAAGCGTCTGAAACAGTTGGGCTCGGGTCACCGTATTCCCGGCGCGAAAGGTTCCGTCTCCGTATCCGTTCATGTATCCCCGTTCCCAGACAAACCGAATGGCTGTTGAAAACGCAGAATTTTCTGTCACATCGCTGGGGCCGGTCTTGCTTGCGGTTTCTGCGGCAACGGCCGTGGTCATGACCGTCAGCATGGATAGTGCCAGAACAAAAGACAGCATTTTTTTCACTATTTTCATTTTCCAGTACCCTCTCTTCTAATTGGCGCTACTTCAAGGTAGTACCTTAATTAAACTGATATTTTACAGGACTGTCAAATGAAATGCAAATAAATTCTGCATTTTCAGCAATTTAAAAAAAGAAGCGCCGTTTCCGGCGCTGGTTTCCGTGTTTTTTACATCCTAATCTTGCCAGTGCCAGCAACGGATTACCTGCACAAGTATCAAAACAATAGTTTTGTTATACAGGAAGCAGGCTGTCCGGGATACCCGGACAGCCTGCTCTTTCGATTTAAAATCAGCCGGGGAAGGTGCCGGCAGCCATTTGGTCGATGAAGCCCTGATAAGCAGTCTGGACATCAGCGGGAACCAGATCATCGTTGAAAGCGCCAACGCTCAGGCAGCCATTTTCAAAGGAGCCGTAAATGGTCTTGTTGCCGAAGGAACCAGCCTCAACATCCTGCATGGCCAGCTTCAACATGCCGGCATTGTCGGTGACCACGGAGCAGACGACGCAGGGGTTCTGACCCAGCAGATCTGCAGGCTGGCCGATGTCGAAAATTTTGATCTCACCGCTGCCGTTGGCGGTGTCGATGGCTTGACGGGCGCCGGAATCCACAGCGGAGGCATCGCCGAAGAACACATCTGCGCTCTTGGCAATCATGCCGCTGGCCAGCTCCATACCCTTGGCGGTATCGTCGAAGGAGCCTGCATAGGCGGACAAAACGGTGATATTGGGGTTCACAGCCTTTGCGGCGGCCTCGTAGCCAGCCAACTTTGCCTTGGTGGTGTCGATTTCCATGCCGCCGATGAAGCCCAGCACGTTGGTCTTGGTCATCAGACCGGCCAGTGCACCTGCCATATAGCCGATCTCATCGGCGTCGGGCAGGATGCTGGTGATGTTGTCGGTGGGCAGAGATTCAGATCCGTTCAAAACGGCGAAGCAGATGTCGGGATAGTCCTTGGCCACCTGCACGGTAGCGTCGGAATACTGGTTGCCGGGCAAGAAAATCATGTTATAGCCCAGATCACAGTAGCTGGTGATGGAGCTGGCATAGTCGGACTGTGCCACAGAGTCGGAATACTGCGTTTCCCAGCCCAGATCTTTTGCGGCAGCCACCATGGCGTTGTAGCAGGCGGCGCCCCAGCCGCCGTCGGAGATGCTGGAGTCGCAGACCATGGCCACCTTGTAGCCGGAAGAGCCGGCGGTGCTGCCGGATGCGGATGCTGCTGTGCTGCCGGACGCAGCGGGTGCGGCTGTGCCGCTGGAGCCGCAGGCGGCAAGGGACAGCGACATGGACAGCGCCAGAACGAGTGCGAAGAGTTTTTTCATTTCATGTTCCTCCTTAGATTTTGAATCCTATCATAAAGACTTGCGCCTTATGAACGATTAGCGCTCCTCACGCATATAGGGTTTGCCGTTGGCCTTGGGTCCGGCCTTCTTGATGCCGAACGCCGCCAGAGCCACCAGCGTGCAGACATAGGGAATCATCTGGAACAGCTGATAGGGGGTAGAGGTACTCATGATCTGGAGTCGCAGCTGCAATGCGTCGCAGAAGCCGAACAGCAGGCAGGCCAGCAGCACGCCGCCGGAGCTCCAGCGACCAAAAATCACGGCGGACAGAGCAATGAAACCGCGCCCGGCCACCACGCCGTCGGAGTAAGTGTTGACATAGCAGGTGGTCAGATAGGCGCCGCCGATGCCCGCCAGTGCGCCGCAGATGATGCAGGCCATGTATTTCTGGCGAATGACGTTGATGCCCAGTGTCTCCGCCGCCTTGGGATACTCGCCCACAGCCTTGTAGTTCAGGCCCGCTTTTGTGCGGTTGAAAAAGACAGCGGTGACCGCTACCATTAGATAGGCAAAGTATACCATGGGGGTCTGGTCGAAAAGCAATTTGCCAAGGAAAGGGATGTTTTTCAGGCCGGGAACAGCGATGGTTTTCATCAGCGATCCCTGTGCCAGTGTAGAGCTGACTCCGAAGTAAATCCGGTAGATAAACGAAGCCACGGCGGGGGCGAAGATGTTGACGGCCATGCCATAGACAATCTGCTCCGCACACAGAGAAATGGTGCAGTAGGCGTAAATCATGTTGACGAGAATGCCGCCGCAGGCGCCTGCCAGAATCCCCAAAAACGGGCTGCCGGTAAGAAAGCAGACCATAAAGCCCGTCAGTGCGCCGAAGGACATGATGCCGTCCAAACCGATGTTGACCAAACCTGCCCGTTCAGAATACAGCTCTGCCAACGCCACCAGCAAAATGGGGGTGGCCATGCGGACAGTGGAGAGGATCAGTTCTGTAATATCCATTTACTTCTCCTCCTTCTTGCTCTTTCCGGTGCGGCTTACCAGCCACTGACGGATCTGGGGCAGCTTTACCAGCGCAAAGCCCGCCACTGCCAGTACAATCACCAGCGCCTGAATAATGTCGATGACCGAGGTGGGGACCCCGGTGCCGGCCTGCATGGTGTTGGCGCCGGTGCGCAGCACGGCGAAGAAGTAAGCGACTATCACCGTTGCCACCGGATTCAGCTGAGCGATCAGCGCCATGGCAACACCGTCAAAACCATAGCCCACAGCGTAGCCGCTGATCAGGCGGTACTGCGTGCCCAGCAGCTCTACACTGCCACCCAGACCGGCAATGGCGCCGGAGATCACAAAGCTGAATAGAATAATTTTATTAACGTCAAAGCCGTTGAATCGGGCTGCCGTCATGTTCAGGCCAACCGCCCGCAGCTGAAAGCCCTTGGAGGTGCTGAACAGGAAATACTGCACCACGGCGGCCACGGCCAACGCAATGACGATGCCCCATGTCACTCGGAGATTGGGGACGATCCGCTGCAGCTGGGTGGCATCCGGCACGGCGGCAGTCTGGGGGACATTGCCGTCCCGCAGAACACTGGTGTATAGAAGCCCCATAAACAGCGTCGCTATGTAGTTTAGCATGATGGAGACGATCATCTCATTGAGGCCTCGGGTAATTTTCAAAAAGCCGGGAATGGCACCCCAGATACCACCGACCAGTGCGCCAAACAGCAGGCACAGCAGCATAGCCCCCGGGCCTTCGATGCCCCAAGTGGTAGCCACCCAGCAGGTGGCAATGGAACCCATGATGAACTGCCCCTCGCCCCCCAGATTAAACACGCCGCAGCGATAGGCAAAGCAGGCACACAGGCCGGTGAAAATCAGCGGTGTTGCCTTAACCAGTGTGGAAGCAATGTTGTTTGGTGTGCCAAAGGCGCCCTTAAACAGATATGCAACCGCTTGAACCGGACTGCCGCCCAGAGCGGCAATGATGATGGCTCCGATCACGAAGGCCAGCAGTACGGAAGCCAACGGTACCAGAACGCTCATCCAATTTTTTCTGCGTTTCATCGAACTCCTCCCCTCTCACTTGCCAGCCATGGCCAGACTGATTTCTTCAATGGGAGGATTCTTGCCGGAATAGACCCCCATCACCTGTCCTTCGAACATGACGATGATGCGGTCGGAAATCTCCAGCACCTCGTCGAAATCGGCGGAGATCAGCAGTACGCCGCAACCTCTGCCCCGGGCGTCAATCATGGAGTCATGGACAAACCGGGTGGCACCGATATCCAGTCCGCGGGTGGGATGCACTGCTACCAAAAGGTCGGGGTTGCCCTCCAGTTCCCGGGCTAGAATGACCTTTTGCTGGTTGCCGCCGGAGAGATTTCGGGATTCCTGCTCCACAGACTCGCAGCGGATATCGTATTTCTCCTGCATGGCAAGGGCATAGTCGTGGATGGCTCTCCTCTTTAAATGAAAGCCCTTTCCGTCAGAAAATTCGGGCTGTTCCGTAGCTTTCAGAACGATGTTGTCCTGCACGGACATATTGCCGATGAGACCCATCTTGTTCCGATCCTCAGGAATATGGGACACATTCTCCAGAATGAAGCCGTTGGGAGTAAACCGGGCAATTTTAGAGCCCTTCAGGTCTACCTCACCCTCGTCCGGCGTCAGCACACCGGTGACGATCTGGGCAAGCTGACTCTGGCCATTTCCGTCCACGCCGGCAATACCCACGATTTCGCCTCGGCTCACCGTCAGTGATACATCATTTAACCCGCTGTGTTTGGACGCCTTATGGTAGCTAACGTCAGTCAGGGCCATCACCGGGGTTCCGGGCTGCTCGATTTTCTCGTAGTGGGATGGAACCAGATCACGTCCCATCATCAAGTTGGCAAGCTTGGACCCGTCGGTCTCCCTGCGCTCCACCGTGCAGACCGTCTCACCGGCCCTTAGCACGGTGATCCGGTCGGAAATCCGCAGCACCTCCCGCATCTTATGACTGATAAAAATGACGCTTTTATTCTCGCTTTTTAGCTTTTCAATAATGGAGAACAGGCCTTCCACTTCGATGTCCGTCAGGGCAGCGGTGGGCTCGTCCAGAACCAGAAGTTCCGCCCCACGATACAGCGCCTTCAGAATTTCGACTCGCTGCTGTGCACCTACGGCAATTTCCGTCACAGGCTTGTCTAATTCAATTTCCAGACCATAGCGGTCTGCCAGCTCCGTGATTTCCTTACGACGGGAATCCTTGTCGATAAAAATTCCGCTTGTGCGCCGATCACCCAGAATGATATTCTCCAGAACCGTCATAGCCTCCACCAGCATGAAATGCTGATGAACCATTCCGATCCCCAGCTTTACAGCCTCCGCCGGTGAGGTAATCTTTACTGGCTTTCCATTCAGATAAATTTTGCCGGCCGTCGGCTGGTAGAGCCCAAAAAGCACATTCATCAGCGTGCTCTTGCCCGCTCCGTTCTCACCAAGCAGTGTATGTACTTCACCTCGCCGAACTTCCAGATTGATATCCCGATTGGCGAAGACACTGCCGAATTGCTTAGTGATATGTTCCATGCACAGAATCTCTTCCATTAACGTCCCCCTCTTACCCTGCAAAATGGGGGCGGTATCGCAGACCTCATCTACAATCATACCGTCCCCATTGACTCTTGTTATTTAACCGCATTCGCTTGAATTTGTCAATAATAGATGTCCTCCAATTCATACGTTTACCGTACCGCTCCATGACAAGCCTTGATAGCAACCGCAGTATTCAAAGGCACAGGTTTTCCTTGGCTCGCAGGTCCTCTTTCCTCCCAAGTAAAGAAGTGCCCACCGTTTTCTGGTGGGCACTTTAATCTCTTAATAAATAAATTAAGCCATTATGCGGCGTTTTCTGCAATTTTTTTGCACGCCTCGATCGCGTTGTTCAATAGATTTCCTACAAGAGAGGCAAATGTCACGTCTTTCAAAGGAATCTCATTTGGCAGATACAGCTGGGTATCAAAACGAATGTCGTACCGCCGTGCCTCCATGATACGCAGAGAAACGACGGCGTCTATTGTACGGTTTCCACTACACAAGATGCAGGCAGATGCCGGCAGCGCGGAATCCACCTGTCCGCAAAATTGCTTCAGTTCCGCATATTTTTCCTGTTTGATTAGGGCGGAAATCAGCCGCAGCTATCCTTGATAGTCATGTTTCCATTCAGATAAGGATTCGCTTGTGGAATTCTGGTGGCCGGAAAGCCCCGGCAACCGCTGCCGCAAATTTATGTTCCCCCACAGTGATGGACATACGAGCAATTGCGGAACAGGAAAAGATTGAAGCGGGACGGCGACAGATACCTTTTTGGTATCCGTGGCCGTCCCGCCACATGGACAGGATCAGTATTTGCCGCCAATGGAGGTAGGTATATTTTCCTGTGCGGGGGAAATTAAAACTTCAGCATGGACTGAATCGGAAAGTGTGGCGGGCTCGCTTTCCCGGAGCTGAAACCGGGAAAGCAGTTCCTGCATGGTAACAGACTGGGCGGTCAGCGCTTCGCTTGCAGCCGCACTTTCCTCAGCGGTGGCGGCATTGTTCTGCACCACCGCTGAAATCTGCTCCACGCCTTTGTTGATTTGAGCGGTGGATTCCGCCTGCTCCTGAGAGGCTTTGGCAATCTCATCGATCAGGGAGACGGCTTCCGCCGTGACTGTGGAGCTCTTGTTCAAAGAAGCGGCGGTCTGATCCACAATTTTGGAACCCGCTTCGACGGCCTGAATGGTCTCTTCAATAAGAGCGGAGGTGTTCTTTGCCGCTTCGGCGGATTTTCCGGCCAGATTTCGAACCTCGTCCGCGACGACGGCGAAGCCCTTCCCGGCTGACCCGGCCCGGGCAGCCTCTACGGCAGCGTTTAGCGCCAGGATATTTGTCTGGAATGCGATGTCATCGATGACTTTAATAATCTTTGAGATATCGGAGGACTTTGTGATAATATTCTGCATGGATGCGACCATTTCCTGCATCTGGTCGGTGCTGTGTTGCAGCTCAGCGCCGGCAATGTCGGCTTTCTCGTGGGCGGACTGTGCATTATGTGCGTTCCGCTGAATCTGAGCCGCTGCCTCAGCGATGGAGGCGGACAGCTCCTCAATAGAGCTGGCTTGCTGGGTGGTACCCTGAGAGAGCGCCTGTGCGCCGTCCGACACCTGCTCTGCGCTACTATGGACCTGCTGAGCGGACTCGTTGATCCGCAGAACCGTGGAATTCAAATTTTCCAGCAGCGCCGTCATGTTGTCCTTCAGCTTTTTAAACTGACCGGAGTAATCCATGTGAAGCTGAACACACAAATCGCTGTTGGACACATGGTAAAGCGCGTTGGAGATTTCATCAATATAGCCTTGATAGTTGACCAGTTGCTTGATGGTAAGATTGAAGGCTTTTGCCAGTGTTCCCACTTCATCCTTGGAACGGACAGAAAGTTCCACATCGAAGTCTCCGTCAGCAATTCGCTGTGCAACGTCTGCAATTTCCTTGATAGGCTTTGAAATACCGCTGCCGATAAAGACTGTAATCACAGCGACAATGAGTAGCACCAGAACAATCAGAATTGCCACGGAGCTGATGGTTGAAGAGATGCCTTGGTTAAGAATTGCGTTGACGGAGTCCATGGATATGCCCACAAAGTAGGCGCCGATGGTTTGACCGGAACTGTTTTTAAGCGGCACAGATTCCGTCATGGTGGGGGATCCAACAATGTTGTTTAGGCCGAAGAAAGTCTGATTCGCCTGAAGAGCCTGATACGCGCCTCCTGTTTTATCTAGTTCTGTTCCGACCACCCGATTTCCATCGGCATCTTTGAAGTTGGTGAGCGTTCTTATATAGTTGTCCCCATTTTTTGTGAACACCGTGGCCACTATATTCAGGCCTTGGGTTAGTTTGTCAATATACTCGTTTTGTCCCTCAATTGGTTTGCCGTCAGCGCCCACTAGTTCTCCGGTACTGTTTAGACTGAGGGCTCCAAACTGTTCATGCAGGTAAAGCTCAAGCATGTTGGCGGCACCGTCCAGTCTTTCATGGTACTGAGCTTGGATGATGTCATCAGTGATGCGGAAGCTCGTCAAAAGTCCAATTGTCCCGACCAAAGTTGATGAGCCGATAACAAGAGCAAGAATTACTACAATTAGCCGCGTTTTCAAACTTTTCATAAATAAATCCCCTAATCTCTATTACTGCTTTTGTGCCGCAGCCTAAATGCCGCGAACCGAGCTAACACAAATCCTGTAGCGCTAAAGTTAATGTAACCTGGCTCAATAATGTTAAAAAATTTAAAAGAGAGAAGGTTGCGGCAAATAAATTATTGCCGCAACCTTCTTGCGTTTTACTAAAAGTCGTTCAGTATGGCACCTGTCCAACCTTTTGTAAGCAATCGGTAATTTTGAAGGAAGTTTATGAGCAACCATGCTAAATTCGGGAAAGCGGATTTATTTCTCGTTGCAGCTCTTTTCTAGTTTCACATAGGTCTTGTAACGCTGGTCCGCTTCACGCTGCGCCTCAGCGAACAGCCTTTCGGCGGTTTCGGGATACTTCAGCTTCAAGCCGGAATAGCGGACTTCCCCGTCAAAGAATTCCATGACCGGCTTAGAGGGCTGCTTGTAATCCAGAGAGAAGGGGTCCTCCGTCTTGTTTGGATTATAGCGGTACAGGGGCCACAGGCCACAGTCAACCGCCTTTTTCATCTCGGCCTGCACGTTGGCCATGCCGGCCTTGATCCCGTGGTTGATGCAGGGGGCATAGGCGATGAGAATGGACGGGCCCTTGTGAGCAACAGCCTCGTTCATGGCCTTCACCAGCTGAGCGGGATTGGCGCCCATTGCGACGGAAGCGACATACGCATTGGGATAAGTCATCATCAGACGGCCCAGATCCTTTTTCGCCGTGGCCTTGCCGCCGTCAGCAAATTTAGCCGACGCACCCACCGGAGTTGCCTTGGAGGACTGTCCGCCAGTGTTGGAATACACTTCGGTATCGACCACGATGATATTGAGGTCTTCGCCCGAGGCGATCACATGATCCAGTCCGCCGTAGCCAATATCATAGGCCCAGCCATCGCCGCCATACAGCCAGATAACCTTTTTTGACAGCTGGTCCCTGTGCAGCAGAATTTCATCAGCGAGAGCCTTGGCCTCTCCGGTCAGCACTTCTTTTTCCAGCACGGCGACCAACGCGCGGGCGTCTGCATCGTTGGTGTCCAGATCGTCGAAAGTTGCCAACCATTTCTTGATGGCGGTTTCGATTTCCGTATCAGCCACCATACCCGCCAGTTCCTCGCAGCGCATTCTCACATTTGCGCGGCGCTGCTTGACAGCCAGAGCCATACCCAAGCCATTTTCAGCCTGATCTTCGAACAGGGTACCATAAAACGCAGGACCGCGGCCCTCTTTGTTCTTCGTGTAGGGCAGGGACGGGAATGCGCCAGCCCATGCCAGAGAGCAGCCAACACCATTGACCCAGTAGGTCTTCTCACCGTACATCTGCGTAATCAGCTTTGCATACGGGGTCTCGCCGCAGCCCGCGCAGGCGCCGGAGAACTCCACCAGCGGCTGATAGAACTGACTTCCCTTCAGGGTCTTGCGGTCAAACATACCCGGCTTGTCGCTTAGAGACAGGGCATAGTTCCAGTTGGTCTCGTCGAACATGGTATCATCGACGGGCTTCATGGTCAAAGCCTTGTCCTTCGCCAGGCAGGAAGCGGCGCAGCTGCCGCAGCCGGTGCAGTCCATGGTGGAAACTTGGAGGCGATACTTTAGGCCGCCGGACCCTTGGCGTCGGCCATTGTGAAGCCTGCAGGAGCAGCCTTGGCCTCGTCCTCATTCACAAGATAGGCACGGATGGCAGCGTGGGGGCAGACAAAGGTGCACTGGTTGCACTGCAGGCACTTGGTCGGATCCCAGGAAGGAATCGCCGTTGCAATACCACGCTTGTCGTACTTGGAAGTGCCGGTAGGGTAAGTGCCGTCTTCATGACCCAAGAAAGCGGAGACCGGCAAATCATCGCCGCGCTGGCGGTTGCAGGGAATCACAATCTTCTTGACCACATCCGGCAGATTCTCGTCAATCGTACGCTCGTCCTTAGCACTGGCCCAATCGGCAGGCACATTGACCTTAACGGGGCTGTTGACGCCCGCGTCCACAGCGGCCAAATTCATATTGACGACCTTCTCGCCCTTCTTGGCATAGGTCTTTTTGGCAGCTTCCTTCATGTAATTGACAGCATCCTCAACCGACATGACCTTGGCCAGTTTAAAGAAGGCTGCCTGCAGAATCAGGTTGGCGTGATTGCCCAGACCCAGTTCCTGTGCGATCTTGTTGGCGTCCACGATGTAGAACTGTACATTATGATCAGCAATGTACTTTTTCACATCGCCGGGCAGCTTTCCGCTCAGTTCCGCCTCAGTCCAGGATGTGTTCAGCAGGAAAGTGCCGCCGTCTTTGATCTCGTGAATCATATCATAGCGGCTGATATAGGACTGAGTATGGCAGGCCAGAAAATCAGCCGCCTTAATAAGGTAGGTGGAGTGGATGGGGCTCTTGCTGAAACGCAGGTGAGACTTGGTGATACCGTAGGACTTCTTCGTGTCATACTCGAAGTAGGCTTGCGTATACATACCGGCATGATCACCGATAATCTTGGCGGAATTCTTGTTGGCACCTACGGTGCCGTCGCTGCCCAAGCCCCAGAACTTGCAGGATACGGTGCCCTCCGGCTCGGTAACCAGCGGTTCCTGAACATCCAGAGAAAGATGGGTCACATCATCAATGACGCCAATGGTGAAGAGATTCTTGGGCTCTTCTTTTGCCATGTTGTCAAATATCGCCTTAATTTGTGCCGGCGTCACGTCCTTAGAGGCAAGGCCATAGCGGCCGCCATAGACCAGCGGTGCTTTCTTGTTGTTGGCATAGGCTGCACAGATATCCAGATAGACGGGGCCTGCAATAGCGCCCGGCTCCTTAGAGCGATCCATTGCTGTAATCTTCTTGACGGTCTTGGGCATCTTGTCCAGAAAATACCGCATATCAAACGGACGATACAGATGAATCTGCATCATGCCGACCTTTTCGCCGCGGGCGTTCAGATAATCGACCACTTCGCGGGTTGCCTCGCAGGCGGAACCCATAATGACAATCACACGTTCCGCATCGGGCGCACCATAGTAGTTGAAAATGTGGTAGTCTCTGCCGGTGATCTTGTTGATCTCCTGCATATAGTTCTCCACAATGCCAGGGACGGCATCATACATGGCATTGTTGGCTTCTTGGGATTGATAGTATACGTCGGGCCCCTGAACGGTGGTGCGCTGAAGAGGGTGTTCCGGGTTCATGGCGATACGGTGATATGCTTCCAGCGCATCGCGGTCCAGCAGAGCGCCAACCTTATCCAGGTCGATCGTTTCAATCTTCTGGATCTCGTGGGAAGTGCGGAAACCGTCAAAAAAGTGAATGAAGGGAATACGGGTTTTGACGGTTGTCAGGTGTGCAATCGCAGCCAGATCCATAACCTCTTGGACGCTGGCAGTATTCATCATGATGGCACCGGTGGCGCGGCAGTCCATCACATCCTGATGGTCGCCGAAAATATTATTGGCATGGGTCGCAACAGAACGGGCCGCCACATGAAATACAGCGGGCATCCGGTGTCCGGCGATGATGTGCAGATTGGGAATCATCAGCAGCAGACCCTGAGAAGAGGTAAAGGTCGTTGCCATGGCACCGGCTTCGGCAATACCGTGGATTGCGCCGGAAGCGCCGCCCTCAGACTGCATCTCAATAAGTTTTACCTGCTGACCGAACAAATTCTTGCGGCCGGCAGCGGACCATTCATCTACTTTCTCCGACATTGGAGAAGACGGAGTGATCGGAAAGATGGCGGCAACATCCGTAAAATGATAGGCTACGTTTGCGCAAGCCTCATTGCCGTCCATTGTTTTCATAATTTTTTTTCTTTTGGCATAGTATTACTCCTATGTTGGTTTTCCACAAGTGACAACGTATTTATCGCCATATTTGTTCGTCATTATAAAACGACGTTTTATAATGACGATATTATCATACACAGTTCCTTTATCTCTGTCAACAGCAACTACAAAAAACATTAAAGAAAAGGAACTCTTATGTTTGAGATATATGTGCAACATGGCATCCCTCAGGATGCTGCCGGTCTACTTGCAGACCGGGCCTGCCTGAAAATCTGTTAAAAATTCAACGCCGTCTTTCTTCATCAAAATTGTATCCGTGATTCGCGGACCGCCAATTTTGGGAACATAGATCGTCGGCAAAAGGAGATCCACCACCATGTTTTCCTGCAGCACGGTAGGACTATCCTTGGCAATGATGGGAAAAAATTCGGACTGACGGATTCCAACGCCGTACCCGATGTGCTGCATAACCCACTGCTTTTCATATCCCTGAGATGCCACATACTCCGCTGTTTTTGCGTAAACCTCGCCGCAGGTAACACCGGGGTGGAGCGCTGCGACAGCAATCTTCTGAGCTTCTTTCAGCACCTCGTAAATTTTTACGCTCTCCGGTTTGGGACTTCCGAGAAAAACGGTTCGGCACATTTTGGCAACATACCCCTCGCAGGATGCGCCCAGATGAATGACTACCGGAGCATTGTCTTCCAGCTTTGCATGGCTGGCATAGGGATGGATGTCCATCTGACGGGCGTGTGTCAGAACCTGCATTCTGAAAGAAGAACCCATGGAGCCCGCCTTGATCATCGCGTATTCTGCCTCGGCAAGGACTTCCGTCTCCATCATGCCGGGCTTTACGCAGTCAATGGCAGCCTGCATCCCTGCGGCTAGCGCACGTCCAGCCACCCGCATGCGTTCAATTTCCTCCGGGACCTTAACACTGCGGATCTCATAGCAAGGGATGGCAATGTCGCCCACCACCATGTCCGGCGCTGCGTCCCGCAGGCACTGATAGTCCTTCAGGCTGATGAAATAGCGGGTAAAACCGATTTTGGGAGCTTTCCAGTTTTTTTCCTTCAGCCAGGCGCCCATCATCGTGCTCTGGTTGTTCTGCGGGAACATGTAAGCGGTCACTTTTTTGATTCCGGACACCGCGTGAACATGGCCTGCCTCCATCCACAGGCAGAACAGCTCCGGCTGTCCCTCTGCGGGAACAGCCAACGCGCCGCCCTCCAGATCGTCGACACCGGCAAAGTAGATCATATTTTCGCGGTCATAAATCATTGCTGCATCCAAACCGAGTTCTTTTAGCTTTGTCTGCAGTGCCGTAATCCGCGCGGAAATTGCTTCCTTCATAAAATGGTCCTCCTTTTGCGTAAAATGCAGGGCAACGGGCTGCTCCAAGGGAGAGGCCGCCGCCCTGCATTTTTTATTTTCTATTGGTTTTCTTGCTGCATTATTCGGCAGCAGCTTCAGCCTTTGCGGCCTTGAAGTCCCCGGACTCGCAGATCAGAGAGACCACGACA
Source organism: Bacillota bacterium (assembly GCA_023395775.1). Classification (GTDB taxonomy): domain Bacteria; phylum Bacillota; class Clostridia; order Oscillospirales; family Oscillospiraceae; genus Oscillibacter. The sequence goes on along the minus strand of JAEWYA010000108.1, from coordinate 6,271 downwards.
CCGATAACCAGCGCCCAGAACGCGCAGCCAATGTTTAGAAAACGTTCTCCGCGAGAAAGTTCATCTCCGTCCTTTTTGCAAAGTTCAAATTCAATACCCAGGTTCTCTGCGCATGCACGGGCCTCAGCCTCGCCAGATAACACGCCGGAATGTTCGGCAGTCAGCACCGCCCTGTATCTCTTTTCTGAAATTTTTTGAAAAAGCGTATCTCGAACATCAGTCATGTTCTGCCCTCCTATGCGTTCGATATTATCAAATTGCGTTCTTGCTTATTTGGAAACAAAGAATGGAATTCTCATCTTTCTTTCGCCAATGAGCATTCCAAGTCTCTGTTTTTCTTATATTTTCTGCTCAGCCCCGAAAACCAAGTCTGGCAGATAGTTCCTGTGTACAGGTAAGCAGTTCTCTTTTCACCTGTTGCAAATCCACATTTTTAATTCTGCCGTACGGGAAAGACAGGCTAATTGCAAGTTCTGGCAAACCGTCTTTTTGTAAGATTGGAGCTGCGACACAGGTTAAACCTTCCTCGATTTCCTCGCGATCCATGGCAATTCCGGTCTTGCGAATCTCGAAAAGTTCTTCCAACAGTGCTTCCTTGGTTTCAATTGTATTTGGTGTCAGCTTTTTCAGCGGAAAATGCAAATACTGATCCAGATATTCTTCCGGAAGATATGCCAACATCGCTTTTCCAACTCCCGTGCAATGCATGAGTGCTCTTCTTCCGACATTGGAGGAGTTAATCAGGGAATTGTTGCAGTCAATCTTGTCAACATAAATCACTTCGCCCATATTGTGTGTTGCTATATGAATCGTTGCAGGATACTTCTGGGCCAGCGGTGCACAGCGTTCCTTAGCTTCATTCCGGATATCAATCCTGCTGAGAACCAGATTGCCCATTTCAAAAAGAGTCATTCCCAGCCGATATTTTTTTGTGCTTTCAATCTGTTCCAAATAACCAAAGCTCATCAGTGTATTGACCAAGCCAAACACGGTGCTTTTGTGCAGTCCCATTTCCGCAGAAAGTTCGGAAATGCCCAATTCGGAAGTTGCCGTAAAACACTTCAAGATTTCAAGTGCACGAGCAACAGATTGGATCTGTACCCCCCCGCGTCGGTTCTCCTGTCTTGCTATGGCAATTTTATCGTGCATTATGTCATTTCCTGCCTTCAATTATTCAAAAGGTTTTCCATCTCTTCACTGAAAATACGTACCGCTTGGCTGAGATAAACTTGCATGGACTGCTCCGGTCCTGCAGCAAGGCGAATCGTACATCGCTGAGAGGGCAGCAATATTTTTACTGCGTCGCTCTCTCCAATTGCAGCCGCCATTTTTGGCGTTACTTCTCCGAGGAGACCATTGGCCACAATGATTCCGATGGGGCCCAAAATAATTTGCATCCGGGACACATTGTGGACAACCGCGTTCTCTCCGGTTGCGCCGTCATCCGCTCCGCCCTTCAGCATCGTGGACGTTGCCACCGCATTGGTTCCCAGCGCACGAATCATCACCATTGGGTAACTCTTTTTCAGCTGTTCAATGATCGCCCTGCCAATTCCGCCGCCTTGGCCGTCAATGACAGCGACCTGAATCCGTTTTTCTTTCATCCTGCATAAGCCCTTACTTTATTTTTTGACTAAATCTATAATAGAGTCATTGGGTTCCTTTTGTCAACATTTTTTGTTAATGACGAACGCGATTTGTTAATAGCGTATAACATCTTGTGTATTTTTTGACAACCGCGCCGATTGACAGATTCATTTTTTTTTGCTATTGTGTAAATAATAAAATGTATAACCAGAAGGTTGTATTTACGGATCAGTAGATTCTGCATATATCATTGACGACAGGACATGCCCCGCTTTTTTTATGATAAGATAATCGCGCAGCAAAGAATTGTTCGCAATGCCAGAAGGCATACCTCTATGGGTATGCCTTCTTTCTTTTTTAGTTTTTGAAAAAAGGAGACTTTTTAATGAATTTATCTGACTTTTTTGAGGAAAATCCGTCCGGCGCGCTGGCCTTTTCGGGCGGAACAGACTCTTCTCTTCTGGTCTGGGCTGCCGCGAAATACGGGCGGAACTGGCACGCCTATTATGTCCACGGCGCATTTCAACCTGCCTTTGAACTGGAGGATGCTAAGAAAATTGCCGCCTACTGCGCCCTTCCCATGACGATCATCGAAGCAGATGTCCTGTCCGATCCCCGGGTCACCGCCAATCCCACAAACCGCTGCTACTACTGTAAGCATACAGTTTTCGGCCTGATTCGGAGCGCTGCCGCTGGGGACGGATATACCCTGCTGATCGACGGCACCAATGCCTCCGACGATGAGGGAGATCGGCCCGGGATGCAGGCTCTGCGGGAGCTGCAGGTCCGCTCTCCCCTGCGGGAGTGCGGCATCACCAAACAGGATGTGCGGGCGCTCAGCCGAGAGGCAGGTCTGTTCACCTGGAACAAGCCCTCCTACGCCTGCCTTGCCACCCGAATTCCCACCGGGACGGAAATTACTGCCGGAAAACTGCAGAAGGTGGAACAGGGAGAAACCGCTCTCTTTGAATTGGGCTTTTCAGATTTTCGCATCCGCCTTCGCGGTGACATGGCACTTGTGCAACTGCCTGAAAGTCAATTTTCCCAGGCGATGGAGCAGCGCGGAGAAATTCTCTCCCGTCTCTCTCCCCTGTTTTCAATCGTTGCGCTGGATCTAAAGTTAAGACTGTGAGGGAGCAGCATGGCAGACAAACACGATATTCTATCCGTTTTAAAAGAGGTTCAGAATGGCGCTCTGGCTCCGGAAGACGCGCTACTGCGTCTGAAGCTGGCTCCCTTTGAAGATTTGGGTTATGCCAAGGTGGATTACCACCGGGCAGTCCGTCAGGGTGTGCCGGAGGTTATTTACGGTCAATCTAAAACCAAAGAGCAAACAGCGGGCATTCTGGAATCCATGCGAAAGCGTGACTGCACCAACATTCTGGTTACCCGGATCGGGCAGGATGTGGCAGATTACCTTTCAGAACGTTTTCCTCTGCATTATGAACCTCTGGCAAGGCTGGCGGTGGCCATGCCCAAGCAGGTGGAAGGACGCGGGTCCATTGTCGTCGCTACCGGCGGCACCAGTGACATGGGCGTAGCGGAAGAGGCCGCCATCACCGCTGAAACGCTGGGTAACCATGTTATCCGGCTTTACGACGTGGGTGTGGCGGGTCTGCACCGGTTGCTGTCCAACCTGGAACCCCTGATGTCCGCCCGGGTCGTAATCGTTGTGGCTGGAATGGAGGGCGCCCTCGCCAGCGTAGTGGGCGGTCTTGTGGACTGCCCGGTCATTGCCGTTCCCACCAGCGTGGGCTACGGCGCATCCTTCGGCGGGATGAGCGCCCTCTTATCCATGCTGAATTCCTGCGCCAGCGGCGTCAGCGTGGTCAATATCGACAACGGCTTTGGCGCGGGCTTCCTCGCCAGCCGTATCAATCAAATGGAGGGGATCAAAGGATGAAAACGCTTTATCTGGAATGCCAAATGGGGGCTGCCGGTGATATGCTGATGGCCGCTCTCTATGAACTTTTGCCTGATCAGGCCGGTTTTCTGGAGACCATGAATCATCTGGTGAAAGGTGTCCGCGTCGCCGCAGAGAAAAAAGAGACCTGCGGCATTACCGGTACGCACATGGAGGTCAAAATCGGCGGGGAAGCGGAAGAATCCGTGGATCTGCCCTGCGGCTATGTTCATGACCAGTTCCATTCGGGGGAACACGTTCACGGGGATGCACATCGCCACGATCATGAAGATATGCTTCACCACGAGCACCACTATGACGATCACCAAGATCACGAACACGAGGGACATCATCATGAGCACCACCACGCATCCCCGCCCGATGTGCAAAGGATTCTGGATCAGCTGCCGGTGCCTGAGGAAGTTCGCCGGAACGCCAAGGCGGTCTATGACCGTATTGCCGCCGCAGAATCCAAAGCCCACGGCGTCCCCGTCGTTGAAGTTCACTTTCATGAAGTCGGCGCGCTGGACGCCATTGTGGACGTGACCGGCGTATGCCTCGCCATGCATCTGCTGCACGCGGACCAAATTGTTGTCTCGCCTGTCCACCTTGGTTCCGGGCAGGTCCGCTGCGCCCACGGCGTGATGCCGGTACCCACACCGGCTACCGCCCACCTGCTGGAGGGTCTTCCCTGCTACTGCGGAGAAATCGTCGGAGAATTGTGTACGCCCACCGGTGCTGCCCTTCTGGCCCATTTCGGCGGCGGATTTGGTCCCATGCCGGTCATGACATTGGAAAAGACAGGCTACGGCGTCGGCAAGAAACAGTTCCCCGTCGCCAACTGCATTCGCGCCTTTCTGGGTGAATCCGGAGATCCGGAGCAGGCGGAAATCATCGAGCTATGCTGCCACATCGACGATATGACGGCAGAGGCCTTGGCCTTTGCGTCTGAACGGCTGATGGAACAGGGAGCGCTGGACATTTCCACCGCGCCTCTGACTATGAAAAAGGGCCGCGCCGGAGTTGCCTTTACGGTTCTATGCAAGGCTGCCCAAGAGGAACGGCTGGCGCAGGCCATTCTCCGGGAAACCAACACCAACGGCGTCCGTTCCCGCCGGTGCCGGAAATTTATCCTCACCCCCTCCATCAAGACGTCGGATACAAGCTATGGCCCTGTTCGCGTCAAGTGTGCAGACGGCTTTGGCATCCACCGGGAAAAGCCGGAGTACGCGGATGTTGCGCAGGCGGCAAAGTCTGCCGGGCTTCCCTTCCAGCAGGTCTGGGAGGATATTCTGCGGCAAATCTGAGCCGCTGTCCAATTTACTGTTAAAGGGGATTTTTCATTATGCATATGGCAGACGCCTTACTCTCTCCTGCCGTGGGCGGGGCCATGTCCGCCGTCAGCGCGGTAGCCATCGGTTATTCTGTAAAAAAGATCAGCGGCAAGGACTTTGACGAAAAGCAGATTCCCATGATGGGCGTGATGGGTGCCTTTGTGTTCGCCGGACAGATGATCAACTTTACCATTCCGGGGACAGGCTCCTCCGGTCACATCGGCGGCGGAATTCTTCTGGCGGCGGTTCTGGGCCCGTTTCCCGCTCTGCTGACGCTGACGGCCGTTCTTCTGATTCAGTGTCTCTTTTTTGCGGACGGCGGTCTGCTTGCATTGGGCTGCAATATTTTCAACATGGGCGTATGCGCATGTCTGATTGGATACAATGCCATTTATAAACCGATTTTGCAGCGGAGGATATCCAAACAAAAAATTACGCTGGCATCCATTCTCGGCGTGGTCATCAGTTTGCAGCTGGGCGCGTTCAGCGTGGTACTGGAGACCATGGCCTCCGGTGTGACAGAGCTGCCGTTCTCCGCCTTTGTAGCGCTGATGCAGCCGATTCACCTGGCTATCGGCCTGGTGGAGGGCATCGTCACCGCCGCAGTCCTCTGCTTTTTGTACTCCACCCGACCGGAACTTCTTTCCACTCCCCTGGAGCAAAAAAAGCTTGACCGTTCCGTCTCAGTCAAACGCGTTCTGATCGCCTTCGCCCTTGCCGCCGCGGTCCTTGCCGGCGCGGTTTCCCTGTATGCCTCGTCCAATCCGGACGGACTGGAATGGGCCATGGAAAAGGTAGCCGGGACCACGGAACTGGAACGGAATGACTCTGTTCACAATGCTGCGGGCGATGTGGTGGAAAACACCGCTATCCTTCCTGATTACGCCTTTTCAGACGGCAGCGGCACCGCCGCCGCGGGCCTGATTGGCAGCGTGATGACGCTGGCCATTGCCGGCGGGGCCGGATTCGTAATCTACACCGCGAAAAAGAAACACGCAGCGCACTAACCACAGGAAAAGGAAAGGAGGCGCATCCCCTTGGCTAATCTGTCATCGGCAATGAGAAGCTTCTGCTCGCTGGAACAGCTGGCCGAGGGAGACTCCGCTTTCCATCGGCTCAGTCCCGGCGCGAAGCTGACGATCACCCTGGTTTACGCGGTGTGTGTTATTTCCTTTCCCTCCCGGTCTCTCAGCGCACTGGTCCCCTTTGCCGCCTATCCGATCCTGGCAATGGCGCTCTCAGGTACTCCCTGGAAAACCCTGCTGCAGCGCATCGCGGTGGCTGCTCCCTTCGTGGTTTTTACTGCGCTGTCCAATCTGCTTTTGGATCGAAGAACGCTTTATTTTCTGGGTCCAATTCCGATCAGCGGCGGTCTGTTGTCGTGTGTTTTCATTTTGATAAAGGCCTTTTTATGCGTATCCGCCGTGCTGCTTCTGGTCTCCACCAC
>JAEWYA010000084.1 GCA_023395775.1 Bacillota bacterium | reverse complement strand
CGGCAATGCCCACTACCACGCTGTTCTCGTCCGCCTCCAGACCCAACCCCCGCAGATAGGGGAGCCGGTCGCCCTGAGGCGGGGCGGGGGTGAAGTCAATGCCGTTATAGATGGTGAAGAACCGGTCGGGCGGGAAACCCCGGTCGATCAAAAGGTCCACCATAGCGTCGGACACGCCGATGCGGTAGTCCAGCGTCCGCAGAGCGTGGGCGTTGATGCTGCCGAAGGTGAGGCGGCTGAAGGGGCGGCCCATGTAATCCAGCTTATAGTCGCTGTGGACGGTGGAGCAGACCGGAAGGCCGGTGGTCTTGCGGAGCATGGAGCCGATCATGTTGGCCCGGGCCCCGTGACAGTGGATGACCTCATAGCCGCCGTCCCGGATATACCGCGTCAGCTGTTTGCGGATGCGGAGGATGTGGTTCCCGGCCATAATCTCCGTGGGAATGCCCAGATGGCGGGCTTCTTCGGCGAAGGGACCGTCCCGGAAGCAGACCAGCTGGGCGGTAATGGTTTCATTTAGATGCTGGAGGAGGCTCAGAACGTGGGTCTTGGCTCCGCCGGAGTCGCCTCCGCTGATGAGATGGATAACTTTCATAGTGTTCCCTCTTTTGAAAAACGCGCATTTGCGCGAAATCCCTCTTGTACAAACTCAAAAAATATTATACAATAGCAAAAGTCTGAAAGCAAGGACCAACGGACAGACCGGAGGCGGTTTGATGGAAAAAGACTGTGCGGTCAGGGTTGCGTCGCCCCGGGACGCCGAGGCGTTGCTGCGCATTTACGCGCCCTATGTGGAGAAGACGGCGATCACCTTTGAATATGAGGTCCCCTCGATCCGGGAATTCGCGGGACGGATTGAGCGGACTCTGGAGAGGTATCCCTATGTGGTGGCCGAGGTGGACGGCGTGCCCGTGGGCTACGCTTACGCGGGCCCCTTCAAGACGCGGGCGGCCTATGACTGGGCGGTGGAGACGACGGTTTATGCCGACGGCGGCATGAAGCGGCAGGGCATTGGGAGAACGCTCTACGCGGCGCTTGAAAAAGCTCTGGCGGCGCAGAACATCCTGAATCTCAACGCCTGCATTGCCTATCCCGCGGAGGAGGACCCGTACCTGACAAGGGACAGTGTGAATTTTCACCAGCGCATGGGGTATCGCATGGTGGGAAGGTTTTCCCAGTGCGGCTATAAGTTTGGCCGCTGGTACGACATGGTGTGGATGGAAAAGCATATCGGCGAGCACACCGCACATCAACCGGCGGTAAAGCCGTTCGGCGCGATTGCGGGGGAGCTCTCCCTGTGAGGACCACCGGGAGTTCAGGGACGCGAATCGGTCCCCGAGGCTCCTAAAAGTTGAAAAAAACCCTATTACTTGGAGGTCAAATGATGGAACAGAAGTCCAAAAAGAAATTCAACGTGATCGACGTGATCGCGGTAATCCTGATCCTGGCGGCGCTTGCTTTCGTGGGGTTCAAGCTGATGAACTGCGGCGGAGAGTCCGGCGAGGCGAAGATGATCCATGTCACTTATGTTGCCAAGGCGGAGGGCGTGGACAAGTCTCTCTATGATAACTGCGTGGAGCACCTGCCCTCGCCCCTCATGGCTTCGGGGGAGATCCTGAACGGGCAGATCGAGTCTGTAAGCCAGGAGCCTTACTACGTACTGGATGAAAACGGCGACTGGGTGGAGGACCCCTATCACGTGAATCTGTATTTTACGGCCAGCATCGATGTGCCTGATGCCGCCGTTCAGACCACCAAGGTGGGCGATCAGGAAGTACGCGTGGGGAAGACGGATTACGTTCTGAAAAGCGAGTACATCGAATTCAGCGATATCACCATCGTGGACGTGCAGTGGGGCGAGTAAGCGCCCATCCGACAGAAAAACGGTCTATTCAGCAAAAAAAGCGCACCGGAGGGAAGCTCCGGTGCGCTTTTTTTGCGCTGTTGCGAAAAAGTTCATACTTTTTTAACTGACGCTTCTATTTACTTTTTGAAGTTGTCAGTATATACTAAGGATAGTGTTCGCTGAATACGGTAATTTACAATTGTACGTGCTAAAAGAGCGAAGTGCGGCTCTTTCAGACGGCAGAGCGGGCATATTTCAGCGGAGATTAAAACAGCCGTTATGGGGACTGTTATCTGAAAGGAGGTAAAAGATGTGCGTCAAATGACCGTACCTGCACAATATTTGCAGATTGCGGTGGATGTGGCCTCGCGGGTGGCCGGTGGGGACCTGCGGGAGGGTGACCGGCTGTACGGCCGGTCGGTGATGGCGTCGGAATACGGCGTATCGCCGGAGACCATCCGCCGGGCGCTGCGGCTGCTGGCGGACATGAAGGTCATCGATGTGAAGCCCCAGAGCGGTGCGGTGGTCCTGTCTCAGGACAACGCGAAGCGCTACGTCGAGGGATTCAGCGAGGGGGCGGAGACCCGGTCTCTCCGCCAGCAGATGAAGGAGATATTGGGGGAGTACGAGGTTTTGAACCGGCGTCTGGTGGAAGTATCTGCCGCTCTGATCCAGAGCCAGGAGACATATTCCTCCGCGGCGGAGCCCCTGCCGAATTACGAGGTGCCGGTGCCGTCCGGTTCCCCTCTGATCGGGAAAAGCATCGGGGCGCTGAAGTTCTGGCAGTCCACCGGCGGCACCATCGTGGCTATCCGCCGGAAGCAAAGGGTAATTCTATCCCCCGGGCCATACGCGGAGCTGTATGACGGGGACATGATTATTTTGGTGGGCCCGCCCGCCGCCGCAGAGGCGGCGCGAAAGC
>JAEWYA010000225.1 GCA_023395775.1 Bacillota bacterium | reverse complement strand
ATTCTGATCTGCCTGATGGCGCTGCCCGCGGGCTGCGGCGCGTCCAGTGCGTCGAATACGTCCGGCGGGACCGAAGCTGCGGCGTCCGCGTCCGCCATGGACGGGAAAACGACGATGGACGCCGCGGCGGGAGATTACGGAGGAATCGAACTGACAAGCACCGCCCAGACGGATCACACTGTCCGGACGAGTGACGCTGACCGGGAGAACGAGGCCAAGCGCATCTATACCGCAAATTTAAGCATGGAGACTACCGCGTTTGACGACGCTGCAAAGGGCCTTGCCGCTCTGGTGGATGAGCTGGACGGCTGGATGCAGAGCAGCAGTGTGGACTACGGCGGCTCCGGTTACCGGTACGGGAATTACACCGCTCGAATTCCCCAGGAGAAATTCGACCAGTTTATCAGCCGGGCAGGAAAGCTGTGCCATGTGGTATCCAGCTATTCCAATGTGGAGGACGTCAGCGAGGCGTACTACGACACGGCCGGGCGGCTGGGGACGCAGCAGACAAAACTGAAGCGGCTCCAGACCCTTCTTTCCCAGGCGAAGGATATGGAGGACATGATCACCATTGAAAGCGCCATTTCCAATACGGAGGAGCAGATCGAATCCCTCTCCGGAGATTTGAAGCACTATGATTCCCAGATCGACTATGCCACGGTGACCCTTTCCCTGAACGAGGTCTACCAGCTCTCCAACGTGGAGCAGCCCGCCGCCGGCTTTTCCGGCCGTATCGCTGAGGCGCTTTCCTCGGGGGCCCATGCGTTTTTAAATTTCCTGCAGGGTACGCTGGTGCTCCTGGCCTATGCCTGGGTGTGGATGCTGCTGATCGCGGCAGTGCTCACTGCGGGGCTCTTCATGATCCGCCGGAAGCGGAAGACCCTGGTGAAGACCGGGCAAAAGCCGCTGCCGGAAAAGCGGGATGACAAAACGGAATAAATCCGTTATAATGACTGCAAAAAAGAAGGAAGGTGTTTTTCATGACTATCACATGGCGGGGCCACTCCTGCTTTCTTCTGGAACAGGATGGATTCCGCGTCATCATCGACCCCTATACCCGGGTTCCCGGCTATCCGGCGCTGGAGCTGGAAGCCCATGCCGTTTTTTGCAGCCACGGACACTTTGATCACAATTACGGGGAAGCGGTGAAGCTGCTTCCAAAGATGGACAGTCCCTTTTCCGTGGAGGAGGTAGCCGCGTTCCACGACGAACAAGAAGGCGCGCTCTGGGGGACGAACACCATCCGCGTCTTCGCGGCGGAGGGTGTCCGGGTCTGCCATCTGGGGGATCTTGGACATCCGCTCTCAAAGGAGCAACTGGCCGCCATCGGCGAATGCGACGCGGTGCTGGTCCCCGTGGGCGGGACGTACACGGTGGATGCCGCCGGAGCGAAGGCCGTCTGCGATGCGCTGAAGCCCCGGATTGTGGTCCCCATGCACTATCGCCACGCGCCTTACGGGCTGGAGAATCTATCCGGCGTGGAGGACTTTCTGCGGCTGTGGCCCGCGTCGGCGGTGCGGCACCTGCCGGGCAGCTCCTTTACCTATCTTCCCAAAGGAAACTCCGGAACGGACGCGCCGGTGGTCCTGATTCCAAAGTATCCCGACTGAGTGCATAGTTCCCAGTCTTCTGCGTAAACTGTCTTCACAGGCAGCTTTTGGATGGAGGCGAGGGCATGGGCAAGACGGCGCGGCGGCGCGGATTTTTTTGGGCGCTGAGCGGTTTCCTCTTCACCGTGGCAGTGGGAGCGGTACTGCATTTTCTCTGGAAGTGGACGGGGCAAAACCGTATCGCGGCGGCGTTCTCCTCTGTGAACGAGTCCACGTGGGAACACATGAAACTGCTGTTTTTTCCGGCTTTTCTGTTCTCCATGTTCGAGGTCTGGTTTCGGGACTCCTCCAATTTTCTCGCGGCGCGAGGTCTTTCCCTCTGGGTGGGAACGGCGCTGGTGCCGGTGCTGTTTTACACGTATACCGGGGTCACAGGCATTCATACCCCATGGGCGGACATCGCCGTGTTTATCCTCTCCGCGGCGACGGCTTTCCTGCTCGACCTTTGTCTGAGACGGACGGGGCGGCTCACCTCCGGTTGGCAGCAAGCGGCAGGTCTCGCAGCATTGTGGGCTTTGGCGCTTGTGTTCGTTCTGTGGACCTATCGCCCGCCGCATCTGCCTCTGTTTTGGGACGCGGCGGCGGGAGTTTTCGGAATCCCTTCGTAAATTATTTGTAAACACCCCCTGAAACAACGGCGTTTCAGGGGGCTTTCTCTTGACCGGAGACTTTCTGCGGGAGTATAATATCTATTGAATTTTAGAGGCGAGGAGGCCTTTTATGACTGTCCATAAACCCGTTGCCCCATTTTACGCGGTGGCTGTTGCCGCTCTTGGGTACGCACTATTTTTCCCCCTGTATCAGCCCGCTCACTTTGCGCTGCTGACGGCCATCGCTCTGGCGGTGTTTTTCGGCGTGACGCTGCTATGCAGAGGCGCGGTCCCCAATGCCGCCGCGGCGGAGAAAAAAGCGGAGGCGAAGCCGGCGGAGGAGAAATCCACCGGAAACGCGGAGCTGGACAAGGCTCTGAAGGACGGCCGTCTGGCTCTGGCCGAGATGCGGCGGCTGGACGACAATATCGCCGACCCCGGTATCTCCGCCGATATTGTGCGGCTGGAGCAGGTATCTCAGAAAATTTTTGATTTTGTCAAAGAGCACCCGGATAAGCTCCCCCAGATCCGCAAATTCATGGATTACTACCTGCCCACCACGCTGAAGCTCCTGAACGCCTACGACCGGGCCGCGTCCGCGGGGGTGGAGGGCGAGAACATCAACTCCCTGCTGACCAAGGTCGAGGGCATGATGCGCACCATTGTGGCGGCGTTTGAAAAGCAGCTGGACTCTCTGTTCGGCAGCGAAAATCTGGATATCTCCACGGATATCACGGTGCTGGAGACCATGATGGCCCGGGAGGGCCTTGTGGGCGACCAGCTCCACGCCCAGACGAATCCGCCTGACGGCGATATAAAGCTGGACCTATAAAGAAAAGCGACTAAGTGAACGATAATGGAGGAAGAAACAATGTCTGATGAGAACAGCACAATGCCTGAGCTTACTCTGGAACCCACCCAGGCCGCAGCGACGGAGGCCGTCCCCGAGCTGACGCTGGAAAGCGCTTCCGCTCCCGCCGCCCCTGCGCAGGCGGCTCCCAAGCCGGAGATCACTCCCGTGCAGATGGACGAGAGCCTCCTGAACGAGCAGGAGAAGAAGGCCGTGGAGGAATTTTCCAAAAAAATTGACATCTCTGACTCCAATATGATCCTGCAGTATGGCGCGGCGGCCCAGAAAAATGTGGCGGGCTTCTCCGAGAGCGCCCTCAGCTCCGTGAAGACCAAGGATCTGGGCGATGTTGGCAAGTCCCTTTCCGAGCTGGTGGTGGAGCTGAAGGGCTTTGGGGAGGACGATGAGAAAAAAGGCCTGCTTGGCATGTTTAAAAAGGCCGGCAATAAGGTGGAGACCATGAAGGCCCAATATTCCAAGGTGGAGACCAATGTGGACCGCATTTCCCGCGAGCTGGAGCAGCATCAGATCACCCTGATGAAGGACGTGGCGATGTTTGACCAGATGTATGAGCTGAACCTGAAGTACTATAAGGAACTGACCATGTATATTCTGGCGGGCAAGAAGAAGCTGAACGAGTACCGGGCGGGGGAGCTGGAGACGCTGCGCAAGAAGGCGGAGACCAGCGGTGCGCAGGAGGACGCTCAGGCGTATAACGATAAGGTCCAGATGTGCGAGCGGTTTGAAAAGAAAATTCACGATCTGGAGCTGACCCGCATGATCTCCGTTCAGATGGGCCCCCAGACCCGTCTGCTGCAAAATAACGATACCCTGATGGTAGAGAAGATCCAGTCGTCGCTGGTGAACACGATTCCCCTGTGGAAGTCCCAGATGGTGCTGGCGCTGGGACTGGAGCACTCCCGTCAGGCCACGGCGGCCCAGTCCGCTGTCACCAACATGACCAATGAGCTTTTGAAAAAGAACGCGGACATGCTGAAGATGGGGACCATTGCCACCGCCAAGGAGTCGGAGCGGTCCGTGGTGGACATAGAGACGCTGCAGCACACCAATCAGCAGCTCATTTCCACGCTGGACGAGGTCATGAACATTCAGCGGGACGGCACCGCAAAGCGGAAGGTTGCAGAGGCAGAGCTTGGCCGCATCGAGGGCGAGCTGAAGCAAAAGCTCATGGAACTGCACAATTGAGCGAGCCGCCCGTCAGCGCGCCGCAGACTTTATCAGATGGTGCCGGCCATGCCGAAAAAGTGAGGCCGGAGGAATCCATAAAAAGGGGTAGAACATGAAATTTTTTCAGAAGCGCGGCGTGGCGGCGGTCGTCATGCTGCTGGCGCTGGCGGGATCCGTCGCCATCGGGCAGGCAAAAAAGCCAGCCGAAAACTTGCCGGAGGCATCCACCAGCGTGGTTGGCAGCTATACTTATGTGTTGGATGAGAAGGGCGTTTTATCCGATAAAACCTGCGCGCATATCGACGCCATCAACGCCAGCCTCTTTGCCCAGACCGGGGCGCAGATCGCCGTGGAGGTGATCTCCACCACTGGAAACACGGACATCGCGGACTATACGCAGCAGGAGTTTAACCGCCTGGGTGTCGGCTCTGCGGAGCGGAACAACGGAATCCTGCTGCTGCTGGCATTGGACAACTACTACAAGGGCCAGCCCGGCGGCGACTACTATATTGGCTGGGGCAGCGGCTTTTCCTCCGGAGAGGGAAGCTCCATCAACAGCATCATGAACAACTATATGGAGTCCGACTTTGTGAAGGGGAGCTACGACGATGCTGTTTTGAGTACGTTCAATGCCCTGACGAAGTATCTGGCCGACGGATACGGCGTCACGGTGAAGGAGAACTACATTCCCGCCGTACGCGATACGTACTCCTCTATCGGCGGAAACTACCGCTCGGAGTCCAGCGGATACTTTGAACCCACGGCATCCTCTTTGCTGGGGCGGGCAATTATTATGCTGCTGGTACTGCTGGTGATTTGGATTCTGCTGGACCGGATGCGGTACAACCGCTACCGGCGGCGGTACTTACGGCCAGGTATGGGTGTGCCTACCGTGATGTACTACCCGGTCTTTTGGGGACGGCCTCACCGTCCCCGCCCGCCTCGTCCGCCGCATCACAATAACCGTCCTCCCAGAGGCCCGGGCGGTTTCGGCGGCAGTGGCGGCTCCTTTGGGGGCGGCGGAGGCCGTAGTTCTGGTGGAG
>JAEWYA010000211.1 GCA_023395775.1 Bacillota bacterium | reverse complement strand
GTCTCCACGGTGTTGGTTCCGTCGGAGGTCACCAGGGTCAGGGCGCTGCCGGAGTTGTCGCCATACAGCCAGAAGCTCACCTGCGTGTAGGCACTGCCGATGGAGTAGGGCGCCGCAAACAGCAGCGAGGCATTTCCGTCCGCGCCGATGGTATAGTTCACAGCGGCGGCGGCTTTTCCGTACTTCACAAGATTTGCGTCGGTGACCTGGGCGATCGCGGTGCCGTAGCTGTAAGAGGCCAGCTCGGGGACGCCGCCTTCAAAGTCCTCCACCGTGGCCAGAGCGATGTTGGAGACGGAAACCTGAACGGTGGCGGTCTTTCCGCCCGCGGAAACCGTCAGGGTGCCCGTACCGGGGGAGCCGGCGGTGAATTTTCCAGTCTTATCCACCGTACCGATATTGCCGCCAACGGTCCAGGTAAATGCTTCCTGATCCGCCTTCAGCGCCAGATGCTTATAAACCGCGGAAGCGGTTAGGGTAGCCGTGCCGCCGGGAGCCACGGTCAGCGTCGTGATGGCGGTGGAGCCGTTTTTCACGGAGATGGAGTCCGGTGTGGCAACAGCGTGCACCACCGTGGAACCGGACTGTCCGCCGCCGGAGGCGGCAACCGTGACGTCGCCGCCGCTGGACGGCGTGGTAAGGACGCCGTTTCCGATCTCTCCGGCGCTGGCACTGAGGGTATAGCTCTTGCCGCTCATGGGAATATAGTTGGTATCCACAGCAGAAGCGGTGATGTTCACCTTGCTGCCCGCCAGAACATAGCTGTTGTCGGCGGAGACATAGAAGTGGCCCAGCTCTCCGCTGGACTGGTTGGAGGCCACCAGAAAAATCTGATTGCTGACAGCCCGCTCACTGCCGCCGGAGGGCCGGTTGATGGTCTTGGCGGTGGTGGAATCCGGCTGCGTGACGGTAAAGGTGGTGGACCCGCCGCCGTCCAGACACAACGCGGTGGTGCAGCCCAGCTCCACCAGCCGCTGAGCTACCTGTGGCATGGACGCGCCAATGGAGTGTCCGGCTTTCCGTCCGTCTATGGTGTAAAATACCAAGGTACCGTCGGCCTTCTGTCCCACGGCGGTGCGGGGATTCACCTCAGAGGAGAGGCCGGAGACCACCGCGCCGTTTTGTACCAGCGCGTACAGCGAACCCACGGCGTACTGCACATCCAGCCACTCGGCGGAGGAGGGCGCGGCGGTGATGGTTACCGTGGCCCCCACGGGGATGTTTTTCAGGGCGTTCACGTGATAGGCGTCCGTCTGGTTATTGGCGGACAGGACCACTTTCCCCTGGGGGATAGCGGTGCCCGCGGCGTCGGTGAGGACGCTGTCCACCTTCAGCACCAGCGGGCTCCCGTTCATAGCAAGGGTGCCGCTCTCGATGGTGCAGACCACGTCCACGCCGGACTCCGTTGTGCCGGTGGTGTGCTTGCTGTTGAAGTCATATGTATAGAGATAAATGCCGCCGGTGGAGACCCTGGCTTTGTTGACACTGGTCAGCTGACGCACCACCTCGGTGGGGTAGCCGGAATTGTCCTGCAGCTCATAGCCCAGATCTGCGGTGACCTTCATCACCGGTTTTCCCATCACAGCGGTTCCGTCCGCCCGGAAACCGATGGCCCAGTAGCCGCCGTCGGTGCTTTTCAGCTCTCCGTTCGCCACCACTATACCGATGGGAAGGCCGTTGTTTACATTGTAAAAATCGCCGTTCATCCCGGCCACCACGCGGTAGCCCTGACTCTCAAGAGCCGCGGCCGTGGCGGAGATGGTGTTGCAGGCGGTGAGAACGCCGCCGTAGGTGACAATGGGCGTCACAGCGGAATTCGGTGTATAGGTGACGAAATTTTCCGTCCGAAGATCGTTATAGGCATTGCTCCAGAATACATTGGTGGACAGTTGAGTCTCCTGATGCACCAGGGTGTCCCGCTGCGTTAAATCGTCGCCCAGAGCGACGGACGCAGCGGCAGGGACGGTCAGGGCGCAGAGAATGGACAGTGCCAGGGTGCAGGAGAAAATGCGGCGCAGGTAATTTTTCATTTTAACATTCGTGCCTCCATCGTTTTTCCGGTTTTCATAACTCGTTCAGAATACCACGTTTTGATGGGAAAGTAAATCCCGCCCCGGTTTCTTTTCCCAAGGCAATCTCTGGAAGCCGCAGCGGACAGGCTTCATTATAAAGACGTTTCAGCGCAAAAAAAGTTGCAGACCGCCGGAAAGTCTGTAAACTTTCCGGCGGTCCGGTTTCATCATTATTCCTGCGCCTCTTTTAGCCGCTCCTTCAGGGGGCTATCCATGGCGCTTTGTGCGGCGGCAGCATCCCTGTACTGTTGGACAGCGGTGCTCGCGTCCTTCACCGGGGTGATAGTGCCCGCGCCGGCAACGCAGCCGCCGGGACAGGCCATGCCCTCCAGTAGGTATCCATCCCGCTTTCCGGCCTTTGCCAGCATCAGCATTTTACGACACTCCCGCAGACCGTCGCCATAGTCGATCTGGATCTCCCGACCCGGGGCAATGTGCTTCACAGCCTCCACCACCGCAGCGGCAACGCCTCCGCCCACGGCAAACCCCCGGCCTGCCCCGGTGGCGACGGTAAAATCGTCGGCAGGGTCCTCGGGAAGCCGGGAGAAGTCAACCTCTTTGGCGTCAAACATACCCTGCAATTCCTCAAAGGTCAACACATAGTCCACGTCGGAACGGATGGCCTTGCGGTTGGCCTCCAGCTTTTTCGCGGCGCAGGGGCCGATGAAGCAGATGCGGGCGTCGGGATGCCGCTTTTTCACCAGCCGGGCGGTGATGACCATCGGGGTGAGGGCCATGGAAATATAGTCCTTGAATTCGGGGAACAGCTTCTTCGCCATTACGCTCCACGCCGGGCAGCAGGAGGTGCCCATGAAAGGCTGGTTTTTCGGCACATTCTCCAAAAAGTCCTCGGCCTCTTCAATGGTGCAAAGGTCCGCGCCGATGGCCACCTCCACCACGTCGGCAAAGCCGCAAAGGCGCATGGCGGCCTTTAACTTCGCCGGGGAGACGTCCTTGCCGAACTGGCTGACAAACGCCGGGGCCACGCAGGCGATCACTTCGTCGTGACGCTTCATGGCGTGGATGATCTGAAAGATCTGGCTCTTGTCCGCAATGGCCGCAAAGGGGCAGTTCACAAGGCACATGCCACAGGAAACGCACTTGTTGTAATTGATTTTGGCCCGGCCCTTTTCATCGGATTCAATGGCATCCATTCCGCAGGCCGCGGCGCAGGGCCGCTCGATCTTGGTAATGGCGTGGTAGGGGCACTGGTTCACGCACTTGCCGCACTTGATGCACTTCGACTGGTCGATGTGAGAGTGCTTCTGCGCGTCCAGATAGATGGCGTCCCTGGGGCAGACCACCTGGCAGGGGTGAGACATACAGCCCTGGCAACTGTCGGTCACCCGCACCTGCTTCGGGGGGCAGGCGTTACAGGCGAACGTAATGACATTGACCAGCGGCTCTTCGAAAAACTTGTCGTCTGCTGCGGCCGCCTCTTCAATTCCCGCGCTGGCAGGAGCGCGCACGTCCACGGGCTGCAGCGGCAGTCCGCAGGCCAGCCGGAGCCGTTCCTGAACGATGGCCCGGGCCAGAAAAACATTGCTGCGGTATTGGGATTCCTCTCCCGGGACAATTTTATAGGGGATCAGGTCAATGCGGGAATAGTCCCCGCCCTCATAGGCAAGCCTTGCCACCTCGGTAAACACGTTCCGGCGAATATCGTCAACGGCGCTGTGAATGCCTCGCACTGTAGTTTCCTCCGTATTTCCTTTGTTCTTTTTATCTTCCGTCTTGGATGTTTTTCAATTATATAGGAGCGGTGAAAAGACTTCAAGTTAAAAACCGGTCAATATAGTTTAATTCTTTAAAAAAGTTGATGAAAGTTGCAGAAAAATCGAGGAGTCTCCTCCCCTTGTCCATCTCCCGCTCCTTTCGGATACCATTCCTCCGGCAAGAGGCTCTTTGGCAGAAAAGACACAGGGCCGCCGAAAATCGGCGGTCCCGCGTCTTTGAGAGAGAAAAGAGAAAAAGCGTCTCGGAACCCGAGGGCGGCGACCCCGCTTCCCTGAGACTGATTTGAGTATAATGGAGAAAGATTAAAATTTCCTTGAAAAATTCAAGAATTTTATAAGCGGAGCTTTCTTTCAAAGTACGGAAGCAACGCTGATCCGCGGCGAATTTTTCTGCGCCGCGCAGTTCGTTTCCATAAATTAGCGTTTTTTCTTAAGTTTTGCTTAAGAAATACTATTTATAATAGTTCATCGTGAAAAGGGCCGCTGGGCCCACCCGCGCGGTACGCGGGAGAAAAGGAGGGTTTTCTTTGGTCGAAGTGCAAAACCTTGTAAAGCGCTACGGGAACCACAGCGCCGTGGATCACCTGAGCTTTACGGTGGAGGACGGACAGATTTTCGGATTCTTAGGTCCCAACGGTGCCGGCAAGTCCACCACCATGAATATCATGACCGGATATCTCGCCGCCACGGAGGGCACGGTCCTCATTGACGGACACGACGTCTGCGAGGAGCCGGAGGCCGCCCGGCGGTGCATCGGGTATCTTCCGGAGCAGCCGCCGCTGTATCCGGACATGACGGTATTGGAGTATTTACAGTTCTGCGCGGAGTTGAAGCAGATTCCAAAGGCGGAACGAGAAAACCAAATTGGTCAGGCCGTATCCATGACCCATCTGGAAGATCAGACCCGCCGGCTGATCCGCAACCTCTCCAAGGGCTTTCGCCAGCGGGTGGGCCTGGCTCAGGCCATTCTCGGTTTTCCAAAGGTCATTATTCTGGACGAACCCACCGTGGGTCTCGATCCCCGGCAGGTGGTTGAGATCCGCGAGCTGATCCACACACTTGCCAAGGAACATACCGTGATTCTCAGCTCCCATATTCTCTCGGAGATCCAGGCGGTATGCGATAAGGTTCTGATTATCCGCAAGGGGAAATTCGTGACCTGCGACACGCCGGCGGCGCTGGAGGAAAAGCTCTCCGCCAACGACCGGCTGGAGCTTTTGGCAAAGGGTTCCCGGGAGGCGGCGGAATCCGTGCTGAAAACCGTGGAGGGTATCACCGGGCACACGGTCACCGACGAGACGCCGGACACGGTGCAAATCAAGGTGGGTACCGACGGCGACCGGCGAGAGGCGCTGTTTTATGCCTTCGCCCAGGCCCGCTGCCCGCTGCTGGAGCTGCGATCCCGGATGGCGTCTTTGGAAGATGTATTCCTGGACCTCACCGACGAAGACGACGAGGTGGCTGCCCGCGCCGCCGCGCTGCTGATCTCCGGCGAAGAAAACGTTCCCGCTGAAAAAGCGGATGAGGAGACTCCGCTCCCGGCCCCCGCTTCGGCGGAGCCCGCCGGTGAAAACGCCCCGGACATCGCCCCGGAAAAGGAGGACACCGTAGAATGAAAGCCATTTACAAGCGGGAACTGCGCGCGTATTTCAACTCCATGACGGGATGGATTTTTGTCGCGGCGCTCACCGTGTTTATCGGGATCTATTTCACCGCCAATAACCTGATTAACGGCTATACCTATTTTTCCTATACCCTCAGCGGCACGCTGATCGTATTCATGGCGCTGGTGCCGGTGCTGACCATGCGGTCCCTGGCTGAGGAGCGCCATTCCAAAACCGATCAGCTTTTGCTGACCTCTCCCGCTTCGCTCACCGGCGTGGTGCTGGGGAAATACTTCGCCATGCTGACGGTTCTGGCGGCGCCGGTGCTGCTGGCTTGCCTGTGTCCGCTCATCATCCGCATGAACGGCACCGCCCACTTTAAGGCGGACTATGCCTCTCTGCTGGTCTATTTCCTGCTGGCGGCGGTGGAGATCGCCCTTGGAATGCTGGTCTCCGCCCTGACGGAAAGTCAGGTCATTGCGGCCGTGGGCACCTTCTGCCTGCTGCTCGCGCTGTATCTGTGGGACGGGCTGGTGGGTCTGCTGCCCACCTCTGCCACCGGGTCTCTGGCGGGAATTTTCGTACTTCTGGTCCTTGTCTGTCTGCTGCTGAACGCCTTGGCCGGCAGCTGGAAGCTGGCAGGCGGCACACTGGTTTTGGGAACCGCTGTGATTCTCGGTTTTTATATCAAAAAATCCAGCGCGTTTGCCGACTTTCTGCCCAAAGCGCTGGGGAGCTTCTCCCTGCTGGACGCGTTCAACAGCTTTGCCACCGACCATGTCTTCGACATCCCGGGGCTGCTGCTGTACCTGTCTCTGATCGCCCTTCTGGTATTTCTGACCGTTCAGGTCCTCCAGAAGCGGCGCTGGAACTGAGAGGGGGAAAGTCATATGTCGATTTTCAAAAAGAAACAGACGGCCCAGACCGCCGGTTCTGTCCAGCCCGACGGTTCGACCCGAAATCATGGAAAAGGGGCGTTTTCCGCGGGTGTCGTCACTCTGGCGGTGGCCGCGGTGATCGTTTTCAACCTGCTGGTCGCTCAGATCCCGACTTCAAAAGCGCAGATTGACCTGACGGACACAAAGATTTATAATATTACGGACGTATCGGTGAACTATCTCAACGGCATCACCGAGGACGTGGCCATCCATGTGCTGGCGGACAAGTCCAGCGTGGACCCCCGCATCGTGCGGTTTCTGGACAAGTACGTATCCCTGTCCGACCGCCTGAGCCTTGAATACGTGAACCCCACCGTGTACCCCTCCGTTCTGTCCCAGTACGGCGCGGACGCCAACACCATTGTGGTCACCTGCAAGGCCACCGGACGGCAGGAGATCGTGAACATTGCCGACATCATCGGCATCGACGAGATGGCGTATTATATGTATCAGCAGACCAAGGAGACGAATTTTGACGCCGAGGGCAAGCTCACCTCCGCCATCGACGGGGTTTTGACCTCCGTCCGCCACACGGCTTACCTTACCTCCGGCCACGAGGAGGGTTCCTTGTCCCAGGGCGTCACCGACGCGCTGAAAAAGCTCCATATGACGGTGGACACTGTGAATCTGCTGACCAAAGGCGCCGTCCCCGACGACTGCGAGCTGCTGATGATCGACGCCCCCACAAAGGACCTGGCGGACGATGAGCTGACCATGGTGCGCAAGTACCTGGCGCAGGGCGGGCAGATGATCTACTGCATGGCCTCCCAGACAAAAGATCTCCCCAATCTCGACGCGCTCTGCTCGGATTACGGTCTCAGTGTGGTCCCGGGACTGGTGACAGACACAAAGCGGTACTATCAAAACACCCCGTTTTTGTTTTTCCCGACACTGGACACCTCCGTGGACGCCGCCGGAGGCCTTAGCAGCGACGCTACGATCATGCTGTACGGCTCCCGGGGCATGACGGTCACCAACCCCGTGCGGAACACCATCACCGTCAAGCCCTTCCTCTCCACCTCCGACGGCGGCGTCGCCGTCAAAGAGGACAACAGCCAGACGCCCGGCAGCTATGTGGTGGGCGCGGTGGCCACGGAGTCCATCGACGACAACATCACCGCCCGATTGACGGTGCTGGGCTGCGACTCCCTGTGCGGAGACACCGTTACCTCCAGCTTTGCCAGTGTGGACAACAGCGCTCTGTTCCTCGCCTCGATTACCGCGGGGTTTAAGGACGTATCCCCCATCAGCGTGGAGCCGGTATCTCTGGCGGAGGAAAATAACACGGTCACCACGGGAGGACTGTGGGGACTGCTGTTTATCTTCGTGCTCCCCGCCGCTTTGCTGATTTTCGGCTTTGTCCGCTGGACGCGGCGGCGTAAACTCTAAAAGGAGGAAGGTTCCCCCATGAACGCAAAACAAAAACGGACGCTTTTGGTCCTGCTGGTTGCCGTGGTACTGCTGGCAGCGGTGCTTCTGGGCGTGCGGGCCGCGAAAAACCGGGCCCAGCAAAAGCAAGAGGATGCCGCCGCTGCGGCGGCGAAGTCCGGTGTCATTACCGGCGCCGCCGCGTCCTATAAGGAGCTTACCTATTGCAACGGCAGCGCCACACTGTCCTTCTCCCTGAACGACGAAGGGAAGTGGTACTGGACCAACGACCCGGACTTCCCGCTGGATCAGGATTATCTCACGAAAATGGTCAACACCCTCTCCGCGCTGAAGCCCCAGCAAACCATCACCGACGGGGACACTCTGGACGCCTACGGTCTGTCAACGCCCACCCAGACGCTGACCGCCACCTCCGACAGCGGCCAAACCACCACCCTCGCGCTGGGCAATGCCACCACCGACGGCAACAGCTATTACATGCTGATGAACGGATCGGAAACCCCGGTCTACATTATCTCCGACGAGCTTTCATAGGAGATGGCCGTTGGGATCTACGACATGTGCCTCCTGCCCGATTTTCCCGCTCTGACGGAGGACCAGCTGAACTCCATTACCCTGTCTGGTTCCGTGACCACGGTTCTCTCCGCCGCCCACGAGGAAGCGCCCGCAGATGCGAACAGCTCGTCTTCCAACAGTTCTTCCAGCAGCAATACCTCAGTCACCACATGGAGCTCCGGTGGGACCGATGTCACCGACGACAAGCAGGTGCAGGGCATAGTCAAGCAGGTTCTGGGCCTGAGTCTGGACGCCTGCGTGGATTACCGCCCCACTGACGACGCGGCCGCCCTGTGTGGGTTTGACAAGCCGGACGCCGTGATTACCGTGAAATACACCGGCGAGGGCAGCGCCGACGAGACGCTGACGCTGACCGTCGGAGGCCGGGTGCTGGACGGCGACGGACGATATGTCCGGATGAACGACGACACCACCGTCTACCGTATGACGGCGGATAAGCTGGACATGCTGATGAAGGTGTCCGTCAACGGCCTGGAGAGCTCCCCGGCGTCCTCCGACAGCACGGCTTCCTCCGCGGGCTGATTGCTATTTTTTAATGGATTCGGTAAAATGAGGGGGTGAAATTCCCCCTCATTTTTCCCTCTAAATTTTTCCAGGGAGGTGTTATTCCCGTGCGAGTTTTGATTGTGGAGGACGAAGCGCGTCTGGCCGCCACGCTGCAGGACCTGCTGGAGATGGACGGCTATACCGCCGACGTGAGTCATGACGGCGAAAGCGGTCTGGACAATGCCCTCACTTCCATTTACGACGTCATCCTGCTGGACGTGATGCTCCCAAAGATCAATGGGTTTGAGGTTCTTCGCCGTCTGCGGGCGGAGGGGAACGCCACCCCTGTCTTGATGCTCACCGCCCGGTCGGAAGTCGCCGACAAGGTGCAGGGGCTGGACTGCGGCGCGGACTATTACCTTACAAAGCCCTTCGAGCCCAGGGAACTGCTGGCCTGCATCCGGGCGCTGACTCGCCGGTCCCCGGAGCTGAGGGACACTGAGACGCTGACCTGCGGCGATCTGAGACTGGAGCAGTCCTCTTTTACCCTCTCCTGCGCGGAGCGGTCCGTCCGTTTGAGCCGGAAGGAGTTCGACATGCTGGAAATGCTGATGCTGAACCAAGGGCTGGTCCTCACCAAGGAAAAGCTGCTGCTGAAGGTCTGGGGCTATGAGTCCGACGCGGAGGACAACAACGTGGAGGTTTACATCTCCTTCCTCCGCAAGAAGCTGGAACATCTCCACTCCAAGGCAAAGATCACCACCATTCGCATGGCGGGCTACAGCCTGGTTCCGGGGGAGGACCCCGCATGATCCGCAGACTCCGGTTACAGGTGGTAGCGGTCTGTATGCTGCTGGTGGCGGGAGTGCTGGGCGGCGTGTTTTTTTCCATGTACACCGCCGCCAAGGACAGTATCCGGCACAGCACACAGGAGCTGCTGGGCCGCGTCATCGCCAGCGATCCCCGGGTAGAACAGGGACAGACCGGCATCATGATCGGCGGTGATCAGGTCCAGCTGCCCTATTTTACCGTGGAGGTCTGGGGCAAGACGGTGTATGTCACCGGCGGCACCTATTCGAATCTGGAGAACACGGAGACCCTGCGCGATATTCTGCAAAGCTGCATGGACCAAGGGACTGAAACGGGAACCGTTTCAGCTTATCACCTCCGTTACCTCCGGGTGAACAACGGCTTTTTTGAGCGCATTGCCTTTGTGGACATCTCCATGGAGACTGCTTCGCTGCAGACGATGATACGCTCCACCTTGCAGATTGGCGCGGCGGCGCTAGTATTGCTTCTGGGCGTTTCGGTCCTTCTGGCCTGGTGGGTCACCCGCCCGGTGGAGCGCGCCTGGAAGCAGCAGCACCAATTCTTGTCCGACGCGTCCCACGAGCTGAAAACACCGCTGACGGTCATTCTCTCCAATGCGGAGCTGATGGACTCCGTCCCTCTCGATCCCCGCCCCGCCCGTTGGGCGGACAACATCCAATCGGAGGCCCGGCAGATGAAATCTCTGGTGGAGGAGATGCTGACGCTGGCCAGGGCGGACAACATGGTTCGTACCTCCGTGTTTTCCGGAGTCTCTCTGTCCGACGCGGTCACGGATTGCGCCCTGCTTTTTGAACCGGTGGCGTTTGAGGCGGGGAAAACGCTGAACTATGCGTCCATCGCCCCGGATGTCTCTGTCAACGGCGATCTTGACAAGCTGAAGCAGGCAGTCTCCGTTCTTTTGGACAACGCCATCAAATACGGGGCAAAGGGCGCGCCCATCGAGCTGGATCTCCAGAAGGCGGACCGCCACGCAAAGCTTCAGGTCTCCAATCAGGGCCCCCCGATCCCTCCGGAGCAATTGGCGCACCTTTTTGAACGGTTTTACCGGGCGGACACCTCCCGGGGCGAGAAAGCCGGGTTCGGTTTGGGCCTGTCCATTGCCCGGACCATTGCCGTGGAACACAAGGGGACCCTGCGCGCCGAATCGGACGATGTCTCCACCCGATTCATCCTGACGCTTCCCCTCCTTCGGAAATAGCGCGTTTCGGGAAAAACAGCGGCAGACTGCCGGAAAGTCTTTTGGGTCTTTCCGGCAGTCTGCATAATTTTTTTTCAGTTGGAAACGCTACTGAAAATAACGTCGGAGGCGGTTTTATGGATATCACTCCAAAGGAATATGCAGAGCTTGTCAAGCAGAAGTCGAAGAAGTCCCCCATCGTCAAAAACACGGTCCTTGCTTTTCTCATCGGCGGATTGATCTGCGTCGTCGGTCAGCTCATTACGAACGGCTGGTCCGCCGCGGGACTCAACCAGGAGGACGCAGGCTCCGCCACCTCCTGCTCCCTGGTGTTTCTCTCCGCCCTGTTCACGGGGCTGAACCTGTACAACAAGCTGGCGAAATACGGCGGTGCGGGTACCCTGGTTCCGATTACCGGGTTTGCCAACGCCGTGGTTTCCCCCGCCATCGATTTTAGAAGCGAGGGCTTTGTCACGGGCATGGCGGCGAAGATGTTTTTGGTGGCCGGTCCGGTGATCGTATTCGGCACGCTGGCCTCGGCAATTTATGGTACGGTGCTGATGCTTTTAAAGTAACCCGCTGCGGCGCAGTCGGTTCATAGAAATTTCAAAAAAACGGGGGCCGTCGCAAAAGGCTGCGGCGGCCCCCGTTTCCACTCTCAAAGGCAGAAAAACGACTGCGAATTTTTCGGGGTTTTTTATGTTTACATAACAAAGTGGAAAACTCAGTGGAAAATGTGTAAAACCCAGAATTAAAGGTTAATTGACGGGGTGACAAATTGATTATGTAAAATTTTGCGCAAGAACATTCTCGCAAAAATTTCGTGACCGGGACGGATGAAATTTCCGCATCGGGCTCGGCCTTGAAATTTTTGGCACTGTATGATACGATATTTCCGATATGAGAAACAATAAGGAAAGGGAACGGGCAATGGCAGTAAAAAAAGACTATGGCAACGAGAGCATTTCCTCTCTGAAAGGCGCGGACCGGGTGCGGAAGCGGCCCGGCGTTATTTTCGGTTCCGATGGGCTGGAGGGCTGCGAGCACGCGGTGTTTGAAATTCTCTCCAACGCCATTGACGAGGCCCGGGAGGGCCACGGCGCCCTCATCACCGTCACCCGGTACCTGGACCGCTCCATCGAGGTGGAGGACCTGGGCCGGGGCTGTCCGCTGGACTGGAACGAAAAGGAGGAGCGCTGGAACTGGGAGCTGGTATTCTGCGAACTGTACGCCGGCGGCAAATATGACAACAACAGCGGCGATAATTACGAATACTCCCTGGGCCTGAACGGCCTGGGTTCCTGCGCAACCCAATACGCCTCCCAATACATGGACGTGACGGTCCGGCGGGACGGGAAAAAATACACGCTCCACTTTGAAAAGGGCGAAAATATCGGCGGACTCCACAGCGAGCCAACCGACCGGGGGAAAAAGACCGGTACCGTCATCCGGTGGCTGCCGGACCTGGACGTGTTCACGGACACCGCCATCCCCGCGGAGTATTTCACGGACGTGATGAAGCGTCAGGCAGTGGTGAACGCAGGCGTCACCTTCCGCTTTCGCAACGAGGCGGTCCCCGGCCATTTTGAGACGGAGGACTTTGTCTATCAAAACGGCATCGTGGACTATGTGACGGAGCTGGCGGGGGAGGGAAGCCTCACCGTCCCCGTCTTTTGGGAGGCGGAGCGCAAAGGCCGGGACCGGGCGGACAAGCCCGAGTATAAGGTGAAGCTCAGCGCGGCCTGCTGCTTTTCAAACCGGGTGAACATCATTGAGCACTACCACAACTCCAGTTGGCTGGAACACGGCGGCAGCCCGGAAAAAGCCGCGAAATCCGCTTTCGTCTCCGCCATCGACCAGTATCTCAAGCAGAACGGAAAGTACCAGAAAAACGAAAGCAAGATCACCTGGAATGACATTGAGGACTGTCTGGTGCTGGTCTCCAACAATTTTTCCACAGCCACCAGCTATGAAAACCAGACGAAAAAGGCCATCACCAACAAGTTCGTGCAGGAGGCCATGACGGACTTTCTCAGGAGCAATCTGGAGGTCTATTTTATTGAGAACCCCTTCGACGCGGAAAAAATTGCGGAGCAGGTCCTCATCAACAAGCGCAGCCGGGAGAGTGCGGAAAAAGCCCGTCTGAACATCAAGAAAAAGCTCTCCGGCAGCATCGATATCGCCAACCGGGTAGAAAAGTTCGTGGACTGCCGGTCAAGGGACGTGAACCGCCGGGAGATCTACATTGTGGAGGGCGACTCCGCTCTGGGCAGCGTAAAAATGGGCCGGGACGCGGAGTATCAGGGCATCATGCCCGTCCGCGGCAAGATTTTGAACTGCCTGAAGGCGGACTACGCCCGCATCTTCAAAAGCGAGATCATTACGGACCTGATGAAGGTGCTGGGCTGCGGCGTGGAGGTAAAGGACAAGCATGTGAAGGACCTGGCGGAATTCGACGCGGGGAACCTGCGGTGGAACAAGATCGTCATCTGCACCGATGGCGATGTGGACGGCTTCCAGATCCGAACGCTGATTTTGACTATGCTGTACCGCCTCACTCCCACACTGATCCGCGAAGGCTACGTCTATATTGCCGAAACCCCTCTCTTTGAGATCACCTGTGGGGAGAAGACGTGGTTCGCCTACTCGGACAAGGAGAAAAACGACATCGTGAGGGACCTTTCCGGCAAGAAGATGAAGGTGGACCGGTCCAAGGGACTGGGCGAAAACGAACCCGAGATGATGTGGCTTACCACCATGAATCCGGAAACCCGGCGTCTAATTCGGGTGCAGCCCTCCGACGTTGCGGAGACGGCCCGGGTCTTCGACCTGCTGTTGGGGGACAATCTTCAGGGCCGGAAGGATCACATAGCCGAAAACGGGTTTAAATACCTGGAGATGGCCGATATTTCCTGATTTCCGGCCGGCGGCCCGGCGCCTGCCGCCCCGCCGCTCTCGCGCCCTTCGGGCGCTTTTCCGCCGCCGGCGCATCCCACGCAGACTTTTCCAGCTGTTTGACCCCATATGTTTTGCGGGACGAACTGCACTGTATAAAAAAGGGCGGTAACCGCCGCAAATGAGGACTGATACAAATGCCAAAGAAAAAGCAACCAGAAGAGGTCAACCACAAGGAGCTGAATCCCAATGTCATGGGTCTTCACGCCGCCGTGGTGGCCCAGCCCATCACCGACACTCTGGAAGTCAATTACATGCCTTACGCCATGAGCGTCATCGTCTCCCGAGCCATCCCCGAGATCGACGGATTCAAGCCCTCCCACCGAAAGCTCCTGTACACCATGTACAAAATGGGACTTTTGACCGGCGCGCGGACCAAGTCCGCCAACATTGTTGGCCAGACCATGCGCCTCAACCCTCACGGTGACGCCGCCATTTACGAGACTATGGTGCGCCTCAGCGTGGGTTACGGAGCGTTGCTGACCCCCTTTGTGGACTCCAAGGGCAACTTCGGCAAGGTCTATTCCCGGGACATGGCCTACGCCGCCAGCCGTTATACCGAGGCGAAGCTGACCGCTGTGTGCGCGGAAATCTTTAAAGATATCGACAACGATACAGTGGACTTCATCGACAACTACGACAACACGATGAAGGAGCCCGCTCTCCTGCCCACCACCTTTCCCAACATTTTGGTGTCTGCCAACAGCGGCATCGCCGTGGGCATGGCGTCCCAATTCTGCGGGTTTAATCTCAAGGAGGTATGCGACACCACCGTCGCCTATCTCAAAAACCCGGACTGCACCTTGACCGACACCCTTCTGGCCCCCGATTTTCCCACCGGCGGCGAGCTGATCTGCGAGCCGGCGGCGCTGGAGGAGATCTACCGCACCGGCCGGGGCGGCGTGAAGGTCCGGGCGAAGTGGCGCTATGTAAAGGAAGAAAACCTGATTGAAATTTTCGAGATTCCGTATTCCACCAGCATTGAGGCCATTCTCGATAAGGTTGCGGAGCTGATCAAGGCCGGAAAAATCAAGGAAATTTCCGATATGCGAGATGAAACGGACCGCTCCGGCCTGAAGCTGACCATCGACCTGAAGCGGGGCGCGGACCCGGACAAGCTGATGGCAAAGCTCTTTAAGCAGACCACCCTTCAGGATACCTGCAGCTGCAACTTTAACGTCCTGATTGCCGGAATGCCCAAGGTTTTGGGCGTGCGGGAGCTGCTGGAGGAATGGTGCGCCTGGCGGAGGGAATCCGTGAAGCGCCGGGTGTACTTCGTTCTGGGAAAGAAAAAGGACAAGCTGCACCTGCTCAAGGGCCTCAAGCGCATCCTACTGGACATCGACAAGGCCATTAAGATTATCCGGGAAACGGCGGAGGAAGCCGAGGTCATTCCCAACCTGATGATCGGCTTTGGCATCGACCAGACGCAGGCGGAGTATGTCGCCGAAATCAAGCTGCGCAACATCAATAAAGAGTATATCCTCAAGCGGGTTCAGGAGACTGACGCTCTGCAGGACGAGATCGAGGATCTGGAAGACCTGCTGGAAAACCCCCAGCGGGTGAAGAAGGTCATCATCGACGAGCTGGGCGAGGTAGCCCGGAAGTATGGCCAGCCCCGCCGGACCACCCTGATCTACAGCCACGAGGTGGAGACCTTCGACGAGGAGGAGCCGGTGGAGGATTACCCCGTCAGTGTGTTTTTGTCCCGGGAGGGGTACTTCAAAAAGATCACCCCCGCCTCATTGCGGATGAACAGCGAACAGAAGTTTAAGGACGGGGACGCTCTGCGTCAGTCCTTTGAAACAGGCAACGCGGCGGAGATCATGTTCTTCACCGACAAATGTCAGGTCTATAAGTGCCGCGTCAGCGATTTTGACGACGCCAAGGCAAGCGTTCTGGGCGACTACCTGCCCACAAAGCTGGGAATGGACCCGGAGGAGAACCCAGTCTTTGCCTGTCTTCCCGGGGATTACTCCGGGGCGCTGCTGTTCTTCTTTGAAAACGGCAAGGCAGCCCGGGTGAATCTGACGGCATACCAGACCACCTCAAACCGCCGGAAGCTGACGGGGGCCTACTCCGACAAGTCCCCTCTGGCTCAGATTCGCCGTCTGGACGCGGAGGAGGAACTGGCGGTTTATACCAGCGAGCCCAGGGCCCTGATCTTCAATACCGCGCTGCTCTCCCCTAAGACCACTCGGTCCACGCAAGGCGTGGCGGTGATGACCATGAAGCCCCGATATCGTCTGGAGCGGGCCATCTCTCTGGCGGAGAGCTCCATTGTGAACCAGGGCCGCTACCGCGTCCGGGCGGTTCCCGCCGCCGGAGCATTGCTGCGGGAGGAGGACTCCGAGGAAAAGCAGATCGGCCTGTTGGATTGATTTTTTGAAATTGCTATGGTTTTTAAAAAAAGATCGGCTGGAAAGGGGAGATTTATATCATCAAAAAAACTCTGAGGAGCTACGGAATCATCACTCTGGGATCTGTGATTTTCGCGCTGGCCTTCGATTGGTTTTTTGAGCCAAACCAGATTGGTATGGGCGGCCTGACGGGCCTTGCGCAGGTCATCAACGTGCTCCTGCCCTGGGCATCGGTGGGCATTCTGGTGGCGGTGCTGAATGTGCCGCTGTTTCTGCTGGGGTGGAAATTCATCGGATGGCACCTGCTGGTTTCCTCCCTGTTCTCCATGCTGGTCAGCTCTCTGGCCATCGACGGCATCGCCCTGCTTTATAAATTTCCGGGCATGGACACGATGCTTGCCTGCCTTGTGGGGGGGGCCATGATGGGCGCCGGCGTGGGACTGGTTTTTTCCCAGGGCGCCACCACCGGCGGAACCGATGTGGTGGCCAGGCTTTTGAAGCTGAAGTTTCCGTGGCTCCCCATGGGGAAGCTGGTGCTGATTCCGGACTTCGTGGTGCTGGCGCTGGTGGCCGTGGTATTCGGCAGCGTCAATGCCGCGCTGTATGGTTTGGTCGCCTTGTTTGTTTCCACAGTGGTTATTGACAAGATGCTTTACGGTCTGGACGAGTCCAAGGTGGCGTACATTATTTCCGACAGCTGGCGTAAAACGGCGGACGCCATTCTGGCCCGGGACCGGGGCGTCACGATTCTGAGCGCCTCGGGGGCTTATACCGGCGACGAAAAGCACGTGCTGCTGGTGGCTTTCAAGCAGCGGGAGATTGTTGAAATAAAACGCATCGTCCATGAGACCGATCCCCGCGCATTTTTAATTGTCTGCAACGCCCACGACGTACTGGGCGAGGGTTTTGGAGAATACAAAAAGGAGGATTTATAATATGGCGGACCTGAAAAAAGCGGCGGAAAACTTGAAATCACGCGGTTTTGGTGTACAGCTCTTTCAAACAAAAGAGGAGGCGGCCGAGTATCTTAACAGGACCATTGACGGCAGGACGGTGGGTTTTGGAGGCTCCGTAACCCTGCGGGATATGGGCCTGTACGACAGCCTCTCCGCGCACAACAGCGTGTACTGGCATTGGCAGGGAACCCCCATTTCCACCGGCGACGCGGAGAAAGCCCAGGTATATCTGTCCTCTGTCAACGGCCTGTCCGAAAACGGAGACCTCATCAATATCGACGGCAACGGCAATCGGGTCGCCTCCATACTGTATGGCCACGAAAAGCTATATTTCGTGGTGGGCCGCAACAAGCTGGCCGGCACTTACGACGAGGCGCTGTGGCGCGCCCGGAACATTGCCGCTCCGAAAAACGCACAGCGGCTCCAGACAAAGACTCCCTGCGCCGTGAAGGGCGACCGGTGCTACGACTGCAAGAGTCCCGACCGGATCTGCCGGGGACTTGTGGTGCTGTGGCGGCCTATGAACGGGATGGAGACCGAAGTCGTTCTGATCGACGAGGACCTGGGGTATTAAATCAAAAACCCGGCTGTTTTTTGCCGGGTCAAAGGGAGGCGCGTGCGGATGAAAAAGCGGATTTGTTTTCTGCTGGCAAGCTGCGTCCTGCTCACCGGCTGCGCCTCCCTTCTGGACCGGGAGTACAGCACGGTGGAGGCTCACTCCAGCAAGTTCTGGGAGAGTGAGTCCACCGGTATTCTGCGAGCGGAAAACTATCAGGACATCGTCAACGATCTGATGCTGCTGATCGGCCAGCACACGGAGCAGGCGGTAATTCGCCTATACAGCTATGACGACGGCGTCACCGTGGCGGACGGACTGGAAAAGGCCGCCGCCGAAGTGCAGCAGGAGACAGCCCTCGGCAATTACGCACTGGAATACATCACCTCCTCCAGTACCGCTCAGAGAGGGTATTATGAGCTGTCTGTTCAGCTGGGCTATCGCCGCACGGCGGACCAGATCGCAGCGATTGTCAATGCCACCAGCGTCACCGCGCTGCAAAGCTTGCTGGAAACCGCGCTGAATGATGGAAAGGCGGAGCTGACGGTCCGTGTTGGCTACTGGCAGGCGGAGGACCGGGCCGCGGTAGATAAGACGGTAACGGACCTGCGCACGGAAAGAGGGCTAACAAAGACACAGGAGTGGACAATATCCTATTATCCGGCAGAGGGAACCGTGGGTCTGATTGAATTCATTCTGACTCCCGCTGACAACGGCGCCATACAGCCGGAGGGTGAACCTGAAACTCCGACTGAATATTTACAGACTCCATAAAAAAGGCTTGACAGGCAGGAAGTTATTTGCTAAAATAACTCTTGCTTCGCGGGCATAGCTCATCTGGTAGAGCGCCACCTTGCCAAGGTGGAGGTAGCGAGTTCGAGCCTCGTTGCCCGCTCCAAAAAAAGCACTCTCCACCCAATCGGGTGGGGAGTGCTTTTTATTGTGTGAGATCTCAGCTATTTAAAATTGTTTTATTGAAAGTGGAAGACCACTTTTACGTCATACGGGAAACAATAAGCCAGTGGTTTTAAGGCCGTATTTCTTATGGCGCTTGTGGAAAAAATATTGCTTGTTATAGTTGAATCATTTCCTGCAAAGAGCTTGTTAATAATTCTCAAAACGTCTAAAGTGCATAGAATTATGTTAATTATAAACAACAATTATTTTTTTATGCAGAAATGATTGTGCTCTTTGACATAATTCCTTGCTGGACTTTGCCTAGGGTTTATGTTAATCTCGATGATACGATACGCAAGTAACCAGAACATTCCAACTCCGGCGGCGGCAGATAGGTTTGAGGCATCTCGTTCACCGCGCGGGTGGCCGGAAAGCGGCTATAATTTGAATAAGAGGTATTGTTGTATATGGAATCCTATCAGTATGTGTTTGACGTCGCCATCATTATCCTGGTGACAAAAGTCTTCGGCATAATGTCGAAGCGGGTGGATTTGCCAGAGGTGGTCGGCTCTCTGATAGCAGGCCTGCTTCTGGGCCCCAGCGTTTTCAATCTGGTGCAGCCCAGTGACTTTCTCTCAATGCTGTCGGAGTTGGGCGTTATCGTGCTGATGTTCAGCGCAGGTCTGCAAACAGATATTGGCGAGCTTAAAAAATCTGGCAAAGCCGCGTTTTTTATTGCTTTGGTCGGCGTACTGGTCCCGCTGGCAGGCGGCTACGCATTGGCGGCGGCGTTCAACAACGGCGGTGACCTGCTGAAAAATTTATTTGTTGGCACCGTATTTACCGCTACCTCCGTATCCATCAGCGTGGAGACGCTGAAGGAACTTGGAAAGCTCTCTACCCGCTCAGGCAACGCGATTCTGGGCGCGGCGCTGATCGACGATGTGCTGGGTCTGATTCTGCTGACGCTGATCACCAGTGCGTCCACCGGTGGCGTCAGCCTCTGGATGGTTCTGGCAAAAATCGCGGCATTCTTCGCGGTAACCGCGGGAATGGGATACTTTCTTCACAAGGGTATTCAGAAGTGGATGACCTCCGCCCGCTGGAACCGCAAGCGATTTGCCGTGGTCTCCGTGGCGTTCTGCTTTTTCTACGCATATGTGGCCGAAACGGTTTTCGGTGTGGCGGATATCATCGGCGCGTTCTGCGCGGGGCTTATCATTTCCAACACTGCCCGGGCGATTTATGTGCAGTCCCAGTGTGAAACACTGTCCTATATGTTTCTCTCTCCCATCTTTTTTGCCAGCGTTGGACTGAAGGTAGTCCTGTCCTCCATGGATGCGCGAGTTGTGATGCTGTCGGTGGGTTTCGTGCTGTTGGCCATTATCACCAAAGTCGTCGGCTGCGGCCTCGGCGCAAAGCTGTTTCACTACACCAACGCTGAAAGTCTGAGGATCGGCGTCGGCATGATATCCCGCGGAGAAGTTGCGCTGATCGTGACCAACAAAGGCATTGCCAACGGGATGATTGACTCTGTGTTCCTGGCCCCCATTGTACTGATGGTGGTGGCCTCCACCATTGTGACACCAATCTTGCTTCGAGCCGTGTATCCCAAAAACCCGCAAAAGGATTACAGCGATATCGTCCACAGCGACCTGGTGGAAAATTTCCAGGAGGCCAGGCAGTTTGATCAGGCCGCCCAGTCC
>JAEWYA010000179.1 GCA_023395775.1 Bacillota bacterium | reverse complement strand
CCGGCGGCATCAAGCTGGCGGAAGATCTGGCTGCCGAGCTGGGCGGCGTCGTGGGCGGCTCCCGCGCCACCATCGACTCCGGGTGGCTGTCCGCCGACCATCAGGTTGGCCAGACCGGCAAGACCGTCCACCCCAAGGTATACATCGCTCTGGGCATTTCCGGCGCCATCCAGCACAAGGCCGGCATGCAGGATTCCGAGTGCATCATCGCGGTGAACAAGAATGATACCGCTCCCATCTTCGAGATCGCGGACTACGGCATCTGCGGCGACCTGTTCAAGGTTGCCCCCATGCTCACCGAGGCTGTTAGAGCCGCCAAGGCTAGTAAATAAAAACCGAAATTCAATTTTCAAAATTGGTAAGAAAAGGTGAATTTAAATTGGCAAAGTATAAAGTGTTTGTTACCGATCAACGTCAGCCTAGCTTTGAAATTGAGCGTCATATTCTGGAAGAGTGCGATGCGGAGTTGATCCTGTGTAACTGTAAAACCTCGGATGATATTATCCGCGAATGTGCTCTCGAAGCAGACGCCGTTCTTCTTGACCTGGCTCCCATGGATGGAAAAGCGGTTCGCGCTTTAAAAAAGTGTAAGGTGATCAACCGTTATGGCGTTGGCGTCGACAACGTTGATATAAAAGCGGCAACCGAGTGCGGAATTCAGGTTACAAACGTTCCTGACTACTGCATGGAGGACGTCTCAGATCACGCTGTTGCCATGATGCTTGCGTGCATGAGAAACATTGCCATGCGTGATAGACTGGTTCGCTCTGGCCACTGGAATATTCAGGCTCCCAGCTATCGCCTGAAGGATAAGACGTTGGGTGTGGTCGGCGCAGGCCGTATTGCTAGAGCATTAATCCGCAAGGTCAGCGGGTTTGGCTTCAAGGAAGTTGTAGCTTATGACCCGTTCATCTCAGCTGAAAACCTGAAAGAGATTGGCGTGCGCAAAGTTGAATTTGATGAGTTGCTGTCTGTTTCCGATATTATCTCGCTGCATCTAAATCTGACGGATGAGACCAGAGGTATCATGAATGCAGAAGCAATTTCCAAGATGAAGGATACGGCACTGCTTGTCAATGTCAGCCGTGGCGGATTAATTGAAGACTACGCTTTGATCGATGCACTGAAGAACCATAAGATTATGGGAGCGGGATTGGATACGCACTGCATTGAGCCAGTTCCCATAAACTCCGAGTATATGAAGCTTGACAGCGTCATTCTTACCGACCATGCGGCGTATAACACCGTTGAAGGCGTTACGGAGCTCAAGACCAAGGCTGCCAAAAACATTTTGGCCGTCCTGCAAGGCCAGACACCGGCCTATCCGGTCAATAAACTCTAAGGAGTTTCTTCTTAAAATGGCAGACACCTATATATATAATGAAAAAGCAAAAAGATATCCTGCCCGCCGAATCAGGCGGGCAGGGTCTTTGCGAAATAGCGGAGCAGGAATTAGGCTGTCGTCAATGTTCTTTATTGATTTCGTATTAAAATAAATCTGGGCAACTTGCCTTTTAAGGAGATTGAATATGGAACAGAAAAGTACAAAAGAAAGACTTC
This sequence comes from Bacillota bacterium, assembly GCA_023395775.1. GTDB lineage: Bacteria > Bacillota > Clostridia > Oscillospirales > Oscillospiraceae > Oscillibacter. Next base: position 8,562 of record JAEWYA010000179.1, on the reverse strand, counting down.
TGTGGGCACAGTTCGACGCGCTGGAAATGGGAAGCGGCTGGGATGATACAGATATCGTCAAGCCGCAAATCATGATTGAGGACGTTTACGGTGACTCTCATCCAGGAAGTGTCCATCTGCATCAGCTTGCAGAACAGGCCAAGTACGGTGTTTTGGAGAAGGGTGGCTTTCCCGCCCAGTATCACACCACCGACATTTGTGACGGCTGTGCACAGGGCCACGACGGCATGAACATTGTGTTGGCTTCACGAGAGGCCATTGCCAACATGGTGGAGGTCCACGCCTCCGCCGTTCCTTGGGACGGCATGATCCTGTCAGCCAGCTGCGACAAATCCATTCCGGCCCATCTAAAAGCGGCCGCCCGCATGGACATTCCCTGTATCTTTATTCCTGGCGGTTCCATGCGCCCCGGCCCCAACATGACCACTTCTCTGATCGCGGGAGAAATCTCCCTAAGGGAACGGCGCAAGGACGCTATTCAACCTCAGGAAATCCGAGACTATAAGCTGACCGGATGTCCCTCCGTGGGGGCCTGTACTTTCCTGGGAACCGCCTCCACAATGCAGTGCATGGCGGAGGCCCTCGGTATGACGCTTCCCGGCGCCGCCTTGGTCCCCGCAACGATGCGTGATATTTTGCAGTATGCTCGCTATGCAGGACGCAAGATCATGGAGTTAGCCCAGAAAAGTATTATTCCCAGCCAGATTATGTCCCCCGCCGCTTTCCGCAACGCCATCATCATCCACAGCGCCATTGGCGGCTCCACCAATGCCACGATTCATTTACCCTCTATTGCCCGCGAACTGGGCTACGATCTGCCCATTGAACTGTTTGATGAGATCAACCATCAGGTACCACATCTGGGCAATATCAATCCTTCAGGTACGCAGCTAACTGAGTCCTTCTGGTTTGCAGGAGGCATTCCCATGGTGCAATGGATGCTGCGCGATATGTTGGATCTGGATGTGATGACCGTTACCGGAAAGACACTGGGCGAAAATCTGGAGGATTTGCACCGCGACAATTGGTTCAACCGCAACCTTGGGTACCTTGCAAACTACCACCTGACACGTGAACAAGTCATTTTTCCCATAGATAAAGTTCCGGAGATGGGCAGCATTGCAATCATGAAGGGCAACATTGCACCTGAAGGCAGCGTCTTGAAGTACTCCGCCTGCGCCAAGAAACAGCGAGAGGTGGTCAATGCCGTTGCCCGGGTGTTCAACTGTGAAGAGGACGCCCACGATGCAGTCGTTAACAATCAGATTAATCCCGGCGAGATTATCGTCATTCGCTATGAGGGGCCCCGCGGATGCGGTATGCCAGAGATGCTAATGACGACGGAAGCCATTGTTTGCGACGAGCGCATTAACGGATCCGTCGCCCTTATTACCGATGGTCGCTTTTCAGGGGCTACACGTGGCGCCGCTATCGGCCATGTGAGTCCTGAGGCCGCAGCGGGCGGACCCATTGCCTTTATTGAAGAGGGTGACCTAATCTCCTACAGTGTGGAGAATCGCTCGATCAACCTAACCGGCATTCATGGAATACCCTGTTCGATCGAGGAAGCCACGGCAGTTCTTAAAGAACGTTCTACGGCGGGGATTCTTCCCAGGGAACCGCGTAAGGGCTTCTATAAGCTCTATACGGAACACGCGATCTCCGCAATGAAAGGCGCAGGTCTGGAATAAGCAGCTGCTTCTTTCGGCTAATCCGGGTCCGCAGATCCGTTGACAGCAAGTAAACCGTCGGGTCGTTTAAGGTAGTTGCTTCATTTACCTAAAGCACAAGCACAGCTTTCCGGCAGGTAAACAATATGCCCCCCTCAGATCTTATGTCATTAAGATAAGTTCATGAGAAACCCCGGCGGTAGAAAAATAATACCGCTGGGGTTTCTCATGAGCATATAAGAAAAGAATAACACAACCACCTTATGGTTGTGTTATTCTTCATAAGCATTGTCCATTCGTCCTGCACTGCGCTCATATTCCGTTTCGCGGAGTTACAGCTCCTTGACGGTGTAGAACACCGCCAGTATAAAAATCGCGATCCCCAGTGTCCACAGGACATAGTAAGCGGCGACGGCGCTGAACAGGGACAGCACCGTGGCAGCGGCGGAAAGGCCGCAGGTGACAAACAGAATCGTGCAATCGGTATTCTGAGGCAGGACGCGGATCGCACCCATCATTCCGTCGGCCCGCTCCACCTTCCGGGCAGTCAAAGCCACGGCGGCCAGCAGCACCAAATACACGCAGGCGCCCGCAATCACATAGCTCCTCCAAAAGATATTGTCCATGCCATGGCGGCAGACCCATGTGGCAAACAACCCGGTGCCAAGAACCGTCATTGCATAGAAGCAGTCTCGCGCGTACAGACACCAGAGGACTCCCAGAAGCATGACCGAAGCCGTGATCACGGAGAGGATCACCGCACCGGAGGGATACACCGCTTTGACGAGCCAGTTTCCGGCGGAGAAAAACAGGCCGGCGAAGACCACGGCCCAAGCCAGCGTCCGCTTCCATCCCGATGTTTTTCTCCAAACAATGGCCAAAATCACACCCAGCGCCAGCACAGCGGCGCCGATTCCCATCAGGGTGGGCATTGCAGCGTCCCACCCCAACATTTGATCCACATTGCCGTTGATGTAATACTTTCGGACCATCAGCAGATAAATCTCTGCTAAACAGCCTCCAATAAAAAATTTAAGCGCACCGTTCAAGGGCGCGTTGTTCCTCCTGAGTTCTTCCGCTTTGTTCTTTTTCGGCATTTATTGCAACCTCCATGGGTAATTTTAAAATCGGCGCGGAGAAACGCCCACACATACCGTGTTATTCTAGCAGATTGTTTGTCCTTTTGCAAGGGCTTTCACGAAAAAAGCGCCCGGGGCGGCTCTCCCCGCTTGTCTGGCAGGCAAAACCGTGTTATACTGATAGTTCCTGAAGTATTCCGATTTCCTGTCAAATTTTCAAAGCGAGGAAAAGCGCATGAGACGATTTTTTGCCGCCGCGCTGTGCGCGGTGCTGGCCTGTGGCCTGACCGCCTGCAGCCAGGGCGGAGAGCAGTCCGCGGACTTTTACGCCATGGACACCACTATGAACGTCACCGCCTTCGGCAAGGACGCAAAAAACGCCGTTGGAGAAGCCCAGACAGAGGTGGATCGGCTGGAATCCCTGCTCTCCCGCACAAGGGACGACAGCGTGGTCTCTCAACTGAACGCCGGGACTGGAGACCGGGCGGTGGGAATGGAGGTCTGGAATCTCCTGTCAGCGGCGGAGAAATACAGCGCCGCGACAAACGGCTCGTTTGACATCACCGTCGCTCCGGTGGTCTCCGCCTGGGGCTTTACCACGGACCACTACCAGGTGCCGGACCAAAGTGAACTGGACGAGCTTCTGGCCCACGTGGGAAGCGCCCACATCCACCTTGGTGAAGAGAGCATAGTCACTCTGGACAAGGGTACTCAGATCGACCTTGGCGGTATCGCAAAGGGCTACGCCTCCGACTGTGTGGAAGCGATTTTGGCAAAAGACGGCGTGGAGAGCGCCAAGGTGGCGCTGGGCGGCAACATCTATGTCCGGGGAAGCAAGCCGGACGGCTCTGCCTGGCGCGTGGGCGTACAGGACCCCGATAACACCGATGGCTTCGTTGGAGTTCTGTCCCTGACAGACGCCTTCGCCGTTACCTCGGGCGGCTATCAGCGGTATTTTGAACAGGACGGCAAGCGCTACCACCACATCATCGACCCCGCCACCGGCTATCCTGCGGAGAGCGGACTGACCTCTGTACCATTGTGGCCCCCGGAAACGAAGAGGAAACAGGAAGCAACCCCGGACACGGCACCATGTGCGACGCGTTTTCTACCGCGCTGTTCGTCATGGGGGAGGCGAAGGCCGTGGAGTTCTGGCGTTCCGGCGCTTATACTTTTCAAATGGTGCTGGTGACGCAGGATGGCCGGGTGCTGGTGACAGACGGTCTCGCGGACAAATTCGAGCAGGAGGATGGCAGCGGCTATGCCTATGAAACGATCTCCCGAAGTCCGTCCTAAACCCGCCGATGCGCTGGTGGCGCTGGCGGTGATCCTGCTGGCGGCTGCGCTGGCGCTGGCCGCATGGGGCGGAGGCAAGTCCGGCAGCCTCACTGCCGTTATCTCCGTGAACGGGCTGGTGACGGAAACTGTGAACCTCTCCCGTCTCTCCGGGCCAGAGGTGCGGGAGTTGAACGCAAACGGCTATACGCTCCACGTCCGCCTGTCTTCCGACGGAGCGGAAGTAATCGATTCCACCTGTCCCAATCAGGTCTGTGTCCATACCGGACATATCAGCCGGGCTGGACAGAGTATTGTGTGCCTGCCCGCGCGGATTTCGGTGACGCTGTCCGGCGGGACAGAGGACGGCGTGGACGCCGTGCTGGGGTGAGACGATGAAACTGACGACCAAGCAGCTGACGCTCTGCGCTGTGCTGACCGCTCTGGCGCTGGCCCTGAGCTATGTGGAAAATTTTTTCCCGCTGTCGCTGGCAGTCCCCCTTCCGGGAGTGAAGCTGGGGCTTGCCAACATCGTCACCGTATTCGCGCTGTACGCGCTGGGGGTTGAACAGGCGTTTCTCATTCTGATCGCCCGGTGCACGCTTGGCGCGCTGTTCGCGGGAAATCTGAACGCGCTGCTGTTCTCCCTTCTGGGAGGGCTCTGCGCCATGGCGGTTATGGCGCTGCTGTCCCGGTCAAGGCGTCTTTCCATCTACGGCGTGTCCGTCGGCGGCGCGGCCGCCCACAACTGCGGGCAGGTGGTGGCGGCGATGCTGACGCTGGGCAACACGGCCCCCCTCTATTATCTTCCCCTACTGCTGGGGATATCCCTGTTCACCGGGGCCTTGACGGGCTTTGCGGCAGGGCTTTTGTTCCGGGCACTGGAACACACTTCTTTGATGAAAGCGTGAGCGTATGGACAGAAAAGATGTCAACAAAAAGGACCAGATCATTTTGCAGCAGCTGGATGTAATCCGCACCATGACGGAAAACAATCTGGGCCGCATGGGGACGGATTTCTGGGGACATCCCGCCGCTCCGCCGGAGGCGGCGAAGCCCCGGACGCCGGACGCGCCCCCTCCCGCTCCCTCGCTGAAAACCGGCGGAGGCAAGGAAGGCGCCAGCAATTCGGCCGCGTCCACCGGCAACGACGACACAAAAGCCCCGGGGCAGACCGCCCCGCTCCCGGAGAAAATCGAGGACCTGCAATCGGAGCTGGAGGGCTATATCGGCCTCACCGCCATCAAAAAAGAGGTCAAAAACCTCATCAATATGGTGACCGTCTATCAAATGCGAAAAGAGCACGGGCTTCCCACCACGGACCTCAGCCTCCACATGGTCTTTTCCGGCAATCCCGGCACTGGAAAGACTACCGTGGCCCGGCTCATGGCCCGGATCTACCACAGCCTCGGCATTCTCTCCAAGGGCCAGCTGGTGGAGGTGGACCGCAGCGGTCTGGTGGCCGGATACGTGGGACAGACCGCCATCAAGACCACCAAGGTGGTCGACTCGGCTTTGGGCGGCGTGCTGTTCATTGACGAGGCCTACGCCCTCAACGGCAGAGCGGAAAATGACTTCGGCCAGGAGGCCATCGACACCCTTTTGAAGGCCATGGAGGACCACCGGGACGATTTGGTGGTCATCGTGGCGGGCTATGACGGGCTGATGGACGACTTTATCCACTCCAACCCAGGTCTTGAGTCCCGGTTCAACCGCTTTTTGCACTTTGACGACTATAATCTGAACGAGATGCTGTCTATTTTTGACATGCAGTGCAAAAAGGGCTGCTATCAGCTAGACGGGGAGACCCGTGAGATGGTCCGGGACTTCATTCAGGAGGAGAACACAAATTCCATCGCGTTTGGCAACGCCCGGGGCGTGCGGAACATTTTTGAGCAGATTCTGGTGAATCAGGCCAACCGCCTGGCCACGCAGGAAAACGTATCCAGGGACGACCTGATGAAGATGATACCCCGCGACATTTTGATGGCCCGGGGCATGGAGGAGGACGCGGAAACCGCCGCTCCGGCAAAGCCCGCAAATCCGTCTCAGCGGGAATCCGTTGGTCTTTCTGAAGAGAAGCCCTCTGCTCCAAAACCGGCTGAAAAGGCCGCGGCGGAGAAAGACGGCTCCGCTGGGAACGAACACGACCCATTGTAAAAGGAGAGAAACACCGCATGAAAGCTCTGGTACTTGCCCCTAAATTCCGCTATGATCTCTTCGGCCCGGAGACTCCCGCCAGCAAATCGGTGGAACTGGTTTTCTGCGACCGGGAGGGAACGGAGGCCCAGTGGCTGTCCGCCGGGTGGGACGCGGACGCGCTGTTCGTCACCCCCGTCACCGTCATCTCGGAGAGCCTCATTTCCAAGATGCCCAACCTGAAGCTCATCCACTCAGAGGGCGTGGGTTTTGACCGCATTGACCTGAAGGCCGCGAAAGCCCGCGGCATCTATGTATGCAACAACGCCGGGTGCAACGCGGCGGCGGTGTCGGAGCTGTCCGTCACTCTGATGAGCATGCTGCTTCACCGGGTGCTCTGGGGGGATCGGATGGTCCGTCAGGGCCGCCAGGGAGAGGCTGTGCGGCTGGTGGAGGAAGACATTCCCTCGGATCTGTCCATTTCCACCGTGGGGCTGGTGGGCTTCGGCGCCATCGGTCAGGCCGTGGCGGAACGGCTGCGGCCCTATGGCAGCGAGGTCTTCTACTTCGCACCTCACCGCCGCGAAATGGAAACGGAGGCACGGCTGAACGTCCGTTACCTGCCGCTGGAGGAGCTGGCGGCCCGGAGCGACATCATCAGTCTCCACCTGCCGTCCAACAGCGGGAGCCGCCATCTGGTGGACCGGGAATTTTTGTCCCACGTGAAGCCCACGGCGTTTCTGGTAAACACCGCCCGGGGCGCCATCATCGACGACGAGGCGCTGTGCGCCGCTCTCCGGGAAAACCGGCTGGCAGGCGCGGCGGTGGACTGCTATGAGCCGGAGCCCGCCGGGGCCGACCATCCGCTGGTCCGTCTGGCGGCGGAGTACCCGGACAAGCTGATTCTCTGCCCTCACTTCGGCGGAGTGGCCAAGTCCGCGTTCCGCGCAGCGCACCAGATGCTGTTTGAGGATCTGGAGAGCGTCATGGCGGGCAAGCGTCCGCAGCGAGTGGTCAACGGCCTTTAAGAGGACCGCTCTGGGGAAGCAGGGCCCGACACGAACAAGTCAGGATTGATCCGATAAGCAGGAACGCCGAAAAGGCATTCGGTTTTCCATTGGAGAAGGGAGCATTCTATGAAGGTTGCGCTGATCCAGCTGGCGGGCGGCGCCGGCGATAAAACCGCCGACATCGCTCTGGCCGGTGAAAAAATCCGGGAAGCGGCGAAAAACGGAGCGGACTTCGCCGTGCTTCCGGAGATGTTCTGCTGCCCCTATGACAACGCCTGCTTTTGGGATTTCGGCGAGACGGCGGGCGGGCAGGCGCAGGCCGCTCTGTCTGCGCTTGCCAAGGAGCTGGGCATTTATATTGTGGGCGGCTCTATCCCCGAGATTGAGAACGGAAGGGTTTACAACACCTCTTATGTTTACGATCGGATGGGCCGGGAGCTTGCCCGGCACCGGAAGGTCCATCTGTTCGACATTGACGTGGCGGGCGGGCAGCGGTTTTTTGAATCGGACGTCCTCTCCCCCGGCGATCAGATCACCACGTTCGAAACGGAGTTCGGCGTCATGGGCCTTTGCATCTGCTTTGACCTCAGGTTCGAGGAGCTGGTAAGGTGCATGACTTTACGGGGCGCAAAGTGCATCTTTGTTCCGGCGGCATTCAACATGACCACCGGCCCCGCCCATTGGGAGCTGCTGTTCCGGCAGCGGGCCGTGGACAACCAGTGCTTCACCGTGGGGGTCTCCCCCTCCCGGAATCCGAACGCGTCCTACGTGGCTTACGGCAACTCCATCGCCGTGGACCCCTGGGGAGAGGTGCTGTGCCGCGCCGGAGCGGAGGCGGCCGTGCTGTACGCCGAGTTGGACCTCTCCCGCATCGACGCGGTACGGGGACAGCTCCCCATTCTCTCTGCCCGGCGGACGGACCTGTACCAGCTGCACGAGCTTTGATTCCGGCGTTTTTGATTGCAGAAAGTCCCGTGAGATTTTGTCGAAATCTCACGGGGCTTCCATTCTCTTCTGACTGCTTTACACTTTTTCTTCGTTCAAAACGTGGACGTTCAGATGGTTATAGGTCATCTTCACCCGCTTTTCCTCAAACGCACTCCGCAGGTTTTCGCCAAGGCCCAGATACACGTCCCAGTAATTCTCCGGCGTGGACCAACAGTAAATGGTGTATTCGATGGCGCTGGACTGATAGTCGGTCAGATAGACGGTGGGCGCGGGGTCGGCCAGCTTGCCGGGTGTTCTCTCCAAGGCCAGAAGGCAGGCGGCCTTCACCGTCTCTGTGGATGCATCGTAGGGCGCGGTTACCTTTCGGCAGATCCGGCGGCGGCCCAGCGCGGAATAGTTTGTCAGCTTGCCGGTAGACAGCGTCCGGTTGGGAATCAGAAC
>JAEWYA010000173.1 GCA_023395775.1 Bacillota bacterium | reverse complement strand
GGGCGTTTTCCGCGATCTTGACCAGATCGCCCTGCCCTTCATCGTATACGGGGAGGTCCAGCTGCCCGCCCACGACCTTCAGCTGCTCCACTGCGGCGGGACGGTACACGTCGCAGGCCACCAGCAGCGGCCGCTTGCCATACTGCCTGCGCAGGTACCCCGCCAGCTTCGCGCCGTTGGTGGTTTTGCCTGCGCCCAGAAGCCCCACAAGCATGACAACGGTGGGTCCGCTGTTAGCCATAATGAGCTTGGAGTCCGTGCCGCCCATCAGGTTCGTCAACTCTTCGCTGACGATCTTGACGACTTGCTGCGCGGGGGTCAAACTGTCCAGCACGTCGCTGCCCACAGCTCGCTCTGAGACCTTCGCCACAAAGTCCTTGACCACCTTGTAGCCTACGTCCGCCTCCAGCAGGGCCAGACGAACCTCCCGCATGGCCTCCTTCACGTCGTTTTCCGACAGGCGGCCCTTGCCCCGCAGCTTTTTAAAAGCGGCGTTCAGTTTTTCGGTGAGTCCTTCAAATGCCATCGGTTACTCCCTGAGCGCGGCGGCCTCCGCCGCGATGTTATCCGCCAGCTCTGTGAGGCGTGTATCCTCATATTGGCGGTAATTCAGCGATTTGATCTCATCGGCCGCCGAGACGATGCCGTCTACATGGGCGCGCATCTGCTCAAACCGGCGGATGAGGCAGGTCTTGTCCTCTATCTCCTGCATGATGGCCTCCGCCCGGACAATCACGTCCCGAACGCCCTGACGGGAGATCCCCGCGTTTTCCGCGATCTCCGACAGGGAGAGGTCATCATTATAATAGTAGTCGAAGAATTCCTTCTGCCGGTCAGTGAGAAGTTCCCCATAAAAATCGTAGAGCATGGTCATGCGGTAGGTCTGATTTTTCAAAGCAAACTCCCCCTCACCGAATACTTGTAAAGTTATATTGCTTTACAACGGTATTAAGTTTACAGGAATTTGTGCGAAAAGTCAAGGGAAAAGAGAAGAAAATTTTGCGGCCTGAGAAAAAATGTGCGGGACTGTAAAGTCGGCAAAATTGGCAAAATTGGCAAATTGCGCAAAGGTATAGTAATAGGCATGAGACTTTTTCATGGCTGGTTAACGAAAATGTATGATTCAATCAAAATACTGCCGACAAATTCAGGATAATGACGAAAATGCACGTAAGTGGTTGCTTTCACGGACAAATGTGACTATACTATGAACAAAGGAAGCTGACCTGTCAATAAAAACGGCTTCAAGTATTTGAAGAAATGGGAGGAAAATGTATGTTGAGTTCATTGTTCATGAGTACGCTCGGCAGGGAAACCCTTGTCGCGGCGGACGACACCTGGTCGCTGATGGTAATTCTCTGCGCCGGTGTTGCATTCTCCATCTGGCTGGAGCAGAAGTACAACTGGGCGTCCAAAATCTCCGGCGCAATCATCGCACTGATCATTGCCATGGTGCTTGCCAATGTAGGAATCATTCCCACCAGCTGTCCGCTCTATGACGATACTGTCTGGGGCATTGTGGTTCCCATGGGCATTCCGCTGCTGCTGCTTCAGTGCAACATCAAGAAGATCTGGAAGGAAACCGGCCGTATGCTGACCGTCTTCCTGATCGGCGCGGTGGGTACCATTGTGGGTGCTTTCATTGCTTATTACGCGCTGCGCGCCCCCTTCGGAAACGCGCAGGATCTTGCCAAGGTCGCCGCGATGATGACCGGCTCCTACATCGGCGGCGGCGTGAACTTCGCCGCAATGGCTTCTCAGTATGCCGCCGGCGATGATCTGACCGCTGCCGCTACGGTGGCCGATAACCTGTTGATGGCCGCTTACTTCTTTGTACTGATCGCGTTTGCCGGCATGAAATTCTTCCGCAAAAACTTCCGGCATCCCCACATCGACGAGGTGGAGTCCGGCACGGCTGACCGCGATTCCGCCCAGACGCAGGCTGCCGCGTTCTGGAGCCGCAAGGATATCTCTCTGAAGGACATCGCGTTCAACTTTGCTTACTGCATCGCGATTGTCTGGCTTTCCAAGCTCGTTGCTGGTGGCATCAAGGGTCTTGTGCCTGAGAATCCGAGTGTGTTTATGGACTTCGTCGGTAAGTTCCTCGGCAGCCAGTACGTCTGGATCACCACCTTCTCTGTGATCGTCGCCACATACATGGATAAGCAGGTCGCAAAGCTGCACGGCTCACAGGAAATCGGCACTTACCTCATCTACCTGTTCCTGTTCGTCATCGGCGTTCCCGCGAATATCTACACGGTTGTTACGAAATCCCCGCTGCTGCTGGTGCTGACGGCTATCATGGTCATTGTCAACATGCTGTTCTGCTTCGGTGCGGCCAAACTGTTCCACTTTGACTTGGAGGACGCCATTATCGCCTCCAACGCCAACATCGGCGGCCCCACCACCGCCGCCGGTATGGCCATCTCCCAGGGATGGGCAAAGCTGGTGGGTCCCGCCATGCTGATCGGCACGCTGGGCTATGTGCTCGGCAACTATGCCGGTACGGTGGTGGCGATTGCGCTGGGCGCGTAAAGAGAGCATACAGACAAAGAAACGCTCCGGCGTGCCTCACACCAGCCACGCCGGAACTTCAAAAGAGGGGTAATCATGTATTTTGACGCACATTCCGATATCTGGACCGATGTAACGACCCGGCGGCTGAAGGGTGAGACGGATGTTTTTCACAGGCACCATCTGGCGCGGCTGCGCAAGGGCAATGTGGAAGGCAGTATCTTTGTCATCTGGGTCGATCCGCCTTTTGATGCCGACTACGCAGCCCGTACCCGACAAATTATGGACTGCGCCCGGGCCGAGATTGCCGAGTCCAAGGATTTCCGCATTGTCCACAACTATGAGGAAATGATGCAGGCCAGACGTGACCGTGTTTTTTATGTATTTATCGGCGTGGAGGGAATGGCCGCCATCGGCGGCGACGTATCCAAAATTGACGACTATTATAATTTTGGAGCCCGCCATGCGATTCTGACCTGGAACGAGGCCAATGAGCTGGGCGCCGGAGCCCTGTCCGGAAAGGATTACGGCCTGACGGAGGTCGGGAAGAGGGCTGCCCGCAGAGTGCAGGACAAGGGTATGCTGCTGGACGTGTCCCACCTGAACGAGGCGGGCTTCTGGGATGTGGCAAAGCTGGCGACCAAACCCTTTATCGCTTCCCACTCCAACTGCAAGGCCCTGTGCGACGTGCCCCGCAATTTGACGGATGAGCAGCTGCGGGCGATTCGGGACGTCGGCGGTGTGGTGGGCCTGAACGCCTTCAATCTCTTCATCGACAACGATCCCGCCAAACAGACGGTGGAGACCCTGGCCCGGCATGCCGCTCATATGATCGACGTCATGGGCATCGACCACGTCGGCTGCGGCTTTGACTTTTTTGAATTCCTTGAGAGCGAGGAGACCATGGGCACCATGACCTCCACCGGAAGTCCCAGTACCATAGGACTGGAGGACTGCTCCAAAATCCCCAACCTCTTTGATTGCTTTGAGAAGCTGGGCATGAGCCGAGAAGAGATGGAGAAGCTGGCCCGGGGAAACTTCCAGAGAATGATTCGAAATTGCATGGCGTAAAAAGAAAAAGCGGGCGGAGCGGCGGAGGCCGCTCTGCCCGCTTTTTTACGTCAGGAGACGAAACTGTTTAGAAAAACTTCGGCGTCATGGACCAAAGAGAGACGCAGTCTTCCGGATGGGTATTGATATAGACGTGAGGGCGGGTGCTGGGAAAATGGATGCTGTCGCCGGGGAAGAGATCCACTTCCTGACCATCCAGCAGGACGGTCAGGATGCCGGAGAGGACGTAGCCGCATTCCTCTCCCGCGTGGGAGACGCACTCTCGGTCGAAAGAAGCGCCGCCCAGCAGCGTTACCAGCACCATGTCCAGAGCGCGCTCCGGGCTTGCGGACGTCAAAAGCTCATAATCCCGCGCGCCCCCGGCCAACTGAATATGCTGCCGTTCTCCGGGATGCAGCAGGACGTAGGGCTTTTCCTCAGGGACGGGGAAGAAATAGCTGATGTTTGTGTCCAGAGCTTGAGCGATGCGGTAGATACTCACCACTGTGGGAGAGACCATATCCCGCTCGATCTGGCTGATGAGGCCGGTGCTGACTCCAGAACGCTCCGCCAGAGCCGCGATGCTCAGACTTTTTTCTTTGCGCAGGCGCCGCAGACGGCTGCCAATTTCCAAACTCTCCATACGTCCCCCTTGTCGATTTCCCAACTTATATCAGTTTATACGACGGAAAAGAAAAGGTCAACTCCTATTTCTGGAAGCAGGGTGAAAATAGAGTTTGAATTTACGGAGACAATACAGTATAATACTTAATTGTATTTGAATCGACAGGAAGGAGCCTGAAATTGGAAGCAACCAGAATCAGGCTGGCGGAGGGCGTCTATCTCACCCACTTGCCGGCCCGGAAATTTAAAACCAGCTTACTGTCCGCCCAGTTCTTGACCCCCATCGCGGCGGAGACCGCCGCGGCTCAGGCGCTGCTGCCCGCGGTACTGCGCCGGGGTACCGTGCGCTATCCCGACATGGGGGCTCTCAGCGCTCGGCTGGACCGACTGTACGGCGCGGAGATCGACTATACGGTCCGGAAAAAAGGCGAAAGCCAGTGCGTGGGCTTTGTCGCCAGCCTGATCGACGACGCGTTCACGCCCGACGGCGAAAAGCTGCTGGAGCCGGTGGCGGAGCTGCTGGGGCAGCTGATCTGCAATCCGGTGACAAAAAGCGGCCGATTTTTGCCGGAGTATGTGGACAGCGAGCGGACAAATCTGGTGGATGCCATCCGCAGCATCCTCAACGATAAGCGGGAATATGCCGACCTGCGTCTCCTTCAGGAGATGTGCGACGGGGAGCCATACGGCGTCAGCCAGTTTGGCGACGAGAAGACGGCGGAAACGCTGACGGGGGAGAGATTGCAGGACACGTACACCGGTCTTCTCGCCTCCGCCCCGCTGGAGCTGTTCTACTGTGGCAGCGCCGAGGCGGAGCGGGTGGAGTCCGCGCTTTTAAAAGCGCTTTCCGACCTGCCGCGCGCGGTTGTCCATGCTCTGCCCCGGCCTTCATGCCACGCGGTTCGGGAGGAGGTCAGGCGCGTTACGGACGCCATGGACGTGACCCAGGGAAAGCTGGGCATGGGTTTTACCTGCGGCAGCGACGACTTCTCCGCCCTGATGATGGGCAATACCCTCTTCGGCGGCAGCAGCAACTCAAAGCTATTCATGAACGTGAGGGAAAAGCTGTCCCTGTGCTACTATGCCTCATCCCTGTTCCACTGGCAAAAGGGCATCATCACCGTGTCCTCCGGCATCGAGTTCCAGAACTTCCAAAGGGCCTATGATGAAATCCAGAGTCAGATGAAAGCCGTTCAGGACGGAAAGTTGGACGAGTGGGAGCTGGCGGGGGCGCGCAGCACCCTCTGCAACGCCTACGCCACCATCGCCGACTCCCAGAGCAAGCTGGAAAATTTCTGGCTGGGCCGGATGGCTACGGGGCGGGACGATACGCCGGAGGAGCTGGCGGAGGGAATTCGCAACGTTTCCCCGGAGCGCATTTACGAGGCAATGAGGACCGTGTCGCTGGACACCGTCTATTTCCTCAAGGGAGAGGAGGCGGCGGAATGAAGTCGGAATTCTATGAGCGCATCGGCGAAACCGTCTACCGGGAGACGCTGTCCAATGGCCTGCCGATCAACGTGGTATCAAAGCCGAGTTTTGCCAAGAGCTACGCTTTTTTTGCCACCCGGTACGGTGGAATGGACACCCGCTTCTGTTTGAACGGAGAGTGGATGGACACCCCGGCGGGCATTGCCCACTATCTGGAGCATAAGATGTTCGATACCAAGGAGGGCAACGCCCTTCAGGAGCTGGCAAAAAACGGGGCGGAGCCAAACGCCTTCACCGCCAACGCCATGACGGGGTACTATTTCGATTCCACGGAGAAGTTTGAGGAGAATTTAAAGATTCTGCTGTCCTTCGTCTCCGTACCCTACTTTACCGACGAAAGCGTTGTCAAGGAACAGGGCATCATCTCCCAGGAGATCCGGATGATCGAGGATGACCCGGACTGGCAGGTCTATGCCCGGATGATGGGCGCCCTCTATCAGAAAAACACCGCCAGGACCCACATTGCCGGCAGCGTAGAGAGCATCCGGGAGATCACGGCCAAGACGCTGTATGACTGCCACAAGGCGTTCTACACCCCCGGCAACATGGTTTTGACGGTGGTTGGAAACGTGGACCCGGACCGCGTGGCGGATATTGCCCGTTCCATCCTGCCGGAGGACAGCGGTCCGGTCATTCCCCGGGACCACGGAACGGAGCCGGACGGCGTTGCGGAGCGGGAGACAAGCCGAAAGATGGAGGTCTCCATGCCCCAGTTTCTGCTGGGCTTCAAATGTAAACCCGCGGAGGCGGGGGAGGGATACCTTCGCCGGAATCTGATCGGAAACATGGCCTGCGATTTGCTGCTGGGAGAGTCCAGCCCGCTGTATCTGCGGCTTTATGGGCAGGGACTCATCAATACCAGCTTCGGCGGGGCCTTTGAGATGATGCCGGATACGGCGTATCTCTACGCCGGGGGCGACAGCCGGGACGTGAAAACCGTGGCCGCGGAAATTAAAAAGGAGGCCCGCCGTCTTGCGGTGGAGGGGCTGGATCACGATTTTTATGAGCGTGTGCGCAAGGCCGCCTTCGGGATGATGCTGCGGGGCCTGAACTCCTTTGAAAATATTGCCGTATCGCTGACGGAGGGGTATTTCGCGGGCTATGACGCGATGCGTTTCCCCCAGGCCTTCGACAGCATCAAAGAGGAAGACGTTCTTGCCTTCATCCGAGATGAGCTGACGGAGGAGCACGCGGCCATGTCCACCATTTTGCCTAAATGAGAGATGGCGAAAGGAAGTTTCTAATTTGACTAATTTGAAAGCACTCAGCGATATGCCCATCGGGTTTCCGGGGCTGTTCGGCGGGTTCGAGATTGACCCGGACCCCATTGCCATCCACATCGGGCATGGCGTTTACTGGTACGGTATTATTCTGGCTCTGGGTCTGCTGGCCGGACTGTATCTTTGCATGAAGCAGGCCAAGCGGTTTGGTCTGACGGAGGACAACGTGATCGATATGATCCTCTGGGCCACGCCGCTGTGCATCATCGGCTCCCGTATTTATTATGTGATCTTCTATCTGGACCTGTACCGCAACGCGGACGGCAGTTTGGACTGGGGTCGGATGCTGGCCGTATGGGACGGCGGAATCGCCATGTACGGCACGGTGATCGTGGGGATTCTGGTTGCGTTTATTTACTGCAAGGTAAAAAAGCTCAAATTCACGGCAATGCTCGACCTTTGCGTCATGGGCCTTTTTATCGGCCAGAGCATCGGTCGCTGGGGCAATTTCATGAACCGGGAGGCTTTCGGCACGGAGACCACGCTCCCTTGGCGGATGCAGCTGTGGGTCAGCCAGAATCAGACCATCGAGGTCCATCCCACATTCTTCTATGAGAGTTTCTGGAACCTGGTGGGGCTGCTGCTGGTGCTGTTTATTGTCAGCAGAGCCCGCCGATTCGACGGGGAGAACACCTGCTTCTACTTCCTGTGGTACGGCCTTGGCCGCAGCTGGATCGAGGGCTTGCGGACAGACAGCCTGTACCTCTTCGACTGGACGTTTTTCGGCCAGCCCATCCGGGTCTCTCAGGCGCTGAGCATTGTTCTGGTCGTCGGTGCGGCCGCCGTGCTGTTCTACAACATCAGGATCAGGAAACGAGACGGCAGCGATTTATTGGTCTGGCAGGTCGCGGAGCGAGCCGCTATTACAGAGGCTACTGGGATCGCCGGACCTGCGCCGGAGGAGGAGACTACCGCTGCGGCGGAGTGCGGACAGACATCTGCGGATGTGGCGGTGACGGAGGTTTCGGCCCTTGAAACACCGGAGGCGCCGCCCGCTCAGGCTGAGCTTTCAGAGGAGAGCAAAGCTTTCGACAAGCGCTGAA
>JAEWYA010000155.1 GCA_023395775.1 Bacillota bacterium | reverse complement strand
TGGCAGACCTCCAGGGGACCACTTACGCCGCCCCGGAAACGGGGGCCTCCGTCCCATCGGGTATCGCCTGCGGCGTCTGCGCCTCGCCGGTCTCTGCGGCGGCGCCGGATTCCGAGGACGTCTCCGGCAAAACGGCCTGTGCCGTCTTACCCTCCACCGTTACGCTGCCGCCGGAAAGAATGCTGCCCTCGCTTCCGGCGTCATAGGTGATGCTTACCCGGTCGCCCACGTTCAGAATCACCGCCAGCGGATTTTTCGCCGCGCTGAGGGCATAGAACGTATCCTCGCCTTCCAGCCGCAGGAAGTAGTAGCTGTTGCCGTCCATCACCGCCGTGCGGATCTCCGCGACGGTTCCGGACGTCTCCTTCTGGTCGGAGGGCACCACTTCCGTCTGGCTGTCCTTGATCAGTCCGTTGTCCGCCAGAGCCGTGCGGTAGTTCACCTCGCACTCCGCCAAAGTAGACCCGGTGGCTACGATCTGATACTGCTGGACGTTGACCATGGCATACATTTTAACAAGACCGTCCGCGCCCTTCAGAGACATAAAATAGGTGGGCTGATCGGCAATGTTCAAAAGCAGGGGGAATGTGGCCGTGTAGTTCATCTGCTGAACCTTGCTCTGTGCGGAGCCCCGGGCGGAGTTCTCCGTCGCGCCCGCCACGGAGTAAAAATGAGTCTCCTTCGTCCGCTGATTCGAGAGCAAAAAGCCAATGTTGGACTCGTCGGAGGTGACGGAAGTGACGCCGGTGTACATATACACATCGTCCCCGATGGCGATATAGTTATAACCGTCGGTGGTCTGGGTCACGTCTCGCTGGCCGAAGATAGAGTTGAGAAAACCGTTGTGATAGCTGCCGTAGAAATCGTACTGCTGCATAATGAGGTCGCTGTTGTACACTCGGTCCACCCAGGAGGGGACCTCCTCATAATACTTACTCTCTCCGGTGATGGCGTTCACCAGCACCGCGCCCTTGATATCCGTTCCTCCAAAAAGCCCGATGGTCTTTACAATACGGGAGCAGATCCAATAGGGCGTACCCTCGTCATCAATTTCAAATACCGGGGTGTCGAACATCATGGTGGGATAATTGAACCGCAGATGCCGGTAAAGGTTGCGGCTGAAATGCTCCGCCACGGTGTATTTCATGCCCTCGTCCAGCCGGACCACCTTGGCATCCTGGGTCACCATGTCGATAATAATATAGGCCGGAAGGCCTTTGGCCCGGTTGGTGAACCACTTGATGATATCGCCGTAGGCCAGAGACGTGACCCGGACGGGCCGGCCCTGATAATTAATTTGGGTATAGGTATCCAGAATTTCAAACTGGGATACCATATCCGCCAGCTGGCCCAGCTTCCGGTTGCCCAGCAGCACGGCGGAATCCGCGTCCAGCATGGGAATCTGATCGTAGGAGATCTCGTCCACCTCCTGCGTAAAGTCTCCGGTCTGGATAGGCAGCAGCTGGCTGTAGCTTTTTGCCCGAAGCACCACCCAGCCGGATAGGGAACCCACCGCCACCACGATAATCATGGCGATCACCAAAGAAAAGGGAACCGTACACTGCTTTTTTACAAAGTGAAAGTACCCTTTCGCCCCCTCACCCTGAAAGCCGGAGGTAAAGATGGCGCAGACGCAGTATACCGCGCACAGCAGGAACATAAAAACATAGATGTCCTGGCTTTGAAAGTTCAGCGCGGGCAGCTCCACATAAAAGTAGATCAAACCGAAGAGCAACGTCACCAGCAGATTGATGAGCACCCGGGTAAAGCCGTTTCCGATGGCCTTGCGGGGCTTGCGCTGCTTTTTGGACCGCTGGGGACGCGTTGGGGGCGGCGTCGTTCCGTCTCCGCCGTTGTTAAACCCGAACCCGCTGGGATCAAATCCGTTGCCTGGGGTAAAATTAATGTGAAAAGGCATTCCTGCATGTCCTCCTTTTAGTTTCAAGACATTTTTAAGTATTGTATGCCAATTATATGAATAAATCAACCTTCCTGTTTTTTCCTGGGACGGAGTCCGGCGCAGCCGCGCCGCCGTCAGGCACAGCGACCGGCCGGCCTCTCCGGGCAGGGTCCAAAAAACACACATCTAGGTGGTATTACGCCGCTTCGCTTCGTAAAGCGGCGTAAAATGTCGTGAAAGCTTACTTTACGGTCATATTCTTTCCAAAATTGTATGATTTGTACAAAATAATCGTTTAAAATTTTTGCGTTCTCCCACTTTTCCGCTTTAATTGTGTCTTGTCTTTCCTGCAAAATCCTTATATAATAGTTCTATTCAATCATTTAGGCAATCGTTTAACAACTTTCCTGCCATAGGGCAACTATAAAACGGAGGAGAAACACATGGCAAAAAAATATGTCTACAAGTTTTCCGAGGGCAACAAGGACATGCGGGAACTGCTGGGCGGCAAGGGCGCGAACCTGGCCGAAATGACCCTGGCCGGAATGCCCGTTCCTCAGGGCTTTACCATTACCACCGAGGCCTGCACTCAGTATTATACCGACGGCCGGCAGATCAACGCCGACATTCAGGCGGAGATCGCCCAGTATATGACCTGGCTGGAAGGCGAGAACGGCAAGAAGTTCGGTGATCCCAGCGATCCCCTGCTGGTCTCCGTCCGCTCCGGTGCCCGGGCCTCCATGCCCGGCATGATGGACACCATCCTGAATCTGGGTCTGAACGACGTGGCTGTGGAGGGCTTTGCCCAGAAGACCGGCAACCCCCGTTTCGCTTACGATTCCTATCGCCGGTTCATTCAGATGTTTTCCGACGTGGTCATGGAGCTGAGCAAGAAACGCTTCGAGGAGATCATCGACGAGGTCAAGGCCAAAAAGGGCGTGAAGCAGGACATCGATCTGGATGCCGACGACATGAAGCAGCTGTCCGTTCTGTTCAAGGCATTTTATAAGAAGGAAAAGGGCGAGGACTTCCCTCAGGACCCCAAGGTCCAGCTGATGGAGGCCGTGAAGGCCGTGTTCCGTTCCTGGGACAATCCCCGGGCAAATGTCTATCGCCGTATGAACGAGATCCCCTATGACTGGGGCACCGCCGTCAATGTCCAGACCATGGTCTTCGGCAACACGGGAAATAACTCCGGCACGGGCGTCGCATTCACCCGCAATCCCGCCACCGGCGAAAAGGCTCTGTTCGGCGAGTACCTCATCAATGCCCAGGGTGAAGACGTGGTGGCCGGAGTTCGCACTCCCTCTCCCATCAGCAAGCTGAAGGACGAAATGCCCGAGGTCTACGAGGAGTTCTCCAAGATTGCGAACAACCTGGAAAATCACTACCGCGACATGCAGGACATGGAGTTCACCATCCAGGACCGCAAGCTCTATATGCTTCAGACCCGCAACGGCAAGCGTACCGCCGCCGCCGCTTTGAAGGTGGCTGTGGATCTGGTGGACGAGGGAATGATTTCGGAAAAGGAAGCCGTTCTGCGCGTGGAGCCTAAGCAGCTGGACGCCCTGCTGCATCCCCAGTTTGACGCGGAGGCTCTGAAGAAGGCCGCCGTCATCGGCAAGGGCCTGGCCGCTTCTCCCGGCGCCGCCTGCGGCCGCGTGGTGTTCACCGCCGAAGAGGCCAAGGAGTGGTCCGACCGGGGTGAGAAGGTCATTCTGGTCCGTCTGGAGACTTCTCCCGAGGATATCGAGGGTATGCAGGTCGCTCAGGGTATCCTGACCGTTCGCGGCGGCATGACCTCTCACGCCGCCGTGGTGGCGCGCGGCATGGGCACCTGCTGCGTGTCCGGCTGCGGCGAGATTGTGGTGAACTACGAGAAAAAACAGTTCGAGCTGGATGGCAAAACCTATCACGAGGGCGACTGGATCTCCCTGGACGGCTCTACCGGCAATATCTATGGCGAGGCCGTGGGTACCGTTCCCGCCGACCCCGGCTCCGGCTATTTCGGCCGCCTGATGGGCTGGGCAGACCAGTACCGTCAGCTGGAGATTTACACCAATGCCGACACCCCGAAGGACGCTGCTCAGGCACGCAAGTTCGGTGCTCAGGGCATCGGCCTGTGCCGTACTGAGCACATGTTCTTTGAGGGCGCGCGTATCAAGGCCATGCGCGAGATGATTGTGGCCGAGAACGAGAGTGAGCGCCGCAAGGCTTTGGAAAAGCTCCTGCCCTATCAGCAGGGCGACTTTGAGGGCATCTATGAGGCCATGGAGGGCTGCCCCGTCATCATCCGCTTCCTGGATCCCCCTCTGCACGAGTTCCTGCCCACCAAGGAGTCCGACATTCAGGAGATTGCCGGTGAGCTGGGCATCACCGTTGAGAAGCTGAAGAACGTCATCGCCGGCCTCCATGAGTTTAACCCCATGATGGGCCACCGCGGCTGCCGTCTGGCCGTCTCCTATCCTGAGATTGCCGAAATGCAGACTACCGCTGTGATCAATGCCGCCATCGCCGTTACCAAAAAGGGCGTTTACAAGATCAGCCCCAACATCATGATTCCTCTGGTGGGCGAGGTCAAGGAGCTGAAATATGTCCGCGACGTGGTGGTCGCCACCGCCAACAAGATCATTAAGGACGCCGGCGTTGACATGAAGTACGAGGTCGGCACCATGATCGAGATTCCCCGCGCGGCTCTGACCGCCGACGAGGTTGCCAGAGAGGCCGAGTTCTTCTCCTTCGGTACCAACGACCTGACTCAGATGACCTTTGGCTTCAGCCGCGACGACGCGGGCAAATTCCTGAACTCTTACTATGAGAAGAAGATCTACGAGTCCGATCCCTTTGCGCATCTCGACCAGAACGGCGTGGGCAAGCTGGTAAAGATGGCTGTGGAGCTGGGCCGCAAGACCCGTCCCGACATTCATCTGGGCATCTGCGGCGAACACGGCGGCGACCCCACCTCCGTGGAGTTCTGCCATGGCGTGGGCCTGGACTACGTCTCCTGCTCTCCCTTCCGCGTGCCCATCGCACGTCTTGCCGCCGCACAGGCCGCCATCAAGGCGCCTCGCGCGAAGTAATTGATCGCAGCACGCTGAAAATTTAAGAACCCAAACGTTTGAGGCGCACCGCTTTAACAAGCGGTGCGC
>JAEWYA010000137.1 GCA_023395775.1 Bacillota bacterium | reverse complement strand
GCTGCGGGACCTGATTCGCTGCATCTCCCAGCGGGGGCTCCGGGTAGGGCTGGCGGACGAGCGGGGGGAGGTGGCGGTCTGTTACCGGGGAAGGCCACAGATGGACGTTGGGCCATGCACCGATGTGCTGGACGGCTGCCCGAAAGCGGTTGCCATCCCTATGCTGCTGCGGACCATGAACCCGCAGATTGTGGCCGCCGACGAGATCACGGCGGAGGAGGATATCCGGGCCATGACCATGGCGGCGGGCTGCGGCGTGAAGCTGCTGGCCACCGTCCATGCCGCGGACACTGCGGAGCTCACGCAAAAGCCCCTGTATGCCCGCCTTCTGGAGACAAAGGTTTTCCGCCGGGCGGTGTGCATCCGCCGGACGGCGGAGGGGCGGTCCTATGAATTGGAGGAGCTGCCGTGAAAACGCTGGGAAGCCTTTTAATTCTGGCGGGCTTCGGCGCGGCGTGGGCCGGGGAGCTGCGCCGCTGGCGGCGGGAGACGGAGACGCTTTCCCAGCTGATCGCGGCGCTGGAGGCTTTGTCCAGCCGCATCCGCCTGACGCGGACGCCATTGCCCCGGCTGCTGCGGCAGCTGGGACGGGCGCGGCAGGGAGCGGTTGCAGCTTGGCTGACGGGGTTGGCAGAGTCGCTGGAGCGGGGAGAACCTCTTCGACCCGCGTGGGACACGGCCTGTCGCCGTCTCCCAGTGGAGGACGACGTGAGGGAGACTGTTGCCGGATTGGGGTACAAGCTGTCCTCAGACGAAGCGGAAATCTGTAAAGGAATTGACCTTGCAACAAGCTGGCTCAGAAAGAAGATGGAGGAGCGCTCCAGAAAAAAGCGGGATTGGACCAGGCAGGCCACGGCGATATGCTTCTCCGGCGCCGCGCTGCTGATTATTCTCCTGTTGTGAAGGACATACGAAAGGAACATTTGCCATGGATGTTGATTTAATCTTTCGAATCGCCGCCATCGGGATTCTTGTGGCGGTGCTGAACCAGCTGCTGGTGCGCTCCGGTCGGGAGGAGCAGGCCATGATGACGACGCTGGCCGGGTTGGTGGTCGTGCTGATGATGATGGTGCGGCAGATCAGCGATCTGTTCCAGCTCATCAAGACCCTGTTCGGCTTCTGATGGAACAGGTCATGCAGATCACGCTTGTCTGCGTTGTGACGGCGCTGTTGGCGGCGGTGGTGCGGCGGGGCGCGCCGGAGGCGGCGCTGCTGCTGGGGCTGGCCGCCGCAGTGGCGGCGCTGCTGGCGCTTTCCGGGAGCCTCCGGGAGCTAATGGGCTTTTTCTCGGAGCTGACCGCCCGAGCCGGGGTATCCAACGAACTGTTTGTGCCGCTGTACAAGACCGTTGGCATTGCGCTGGTGGTAAAGGTGGGGACCGGGCTTTGCAAGGATGCCGGGGCGGCGGCTCTGGCCTCCGCCGTGGAGATTGCCGGGGCGGTTTGCGCGCTGCTGGTGGCCTTGCCGCTGCTGGAAAAGGCGATGAACGTCCTGCTGGAGTTGATGGGATGAAAAAATGGCTTCTGGCGCTGCTTCTGGCGCTGCTTTTGACGGTGCCGGTCTCCGCCGCCGATTTGCCGGACGAGCTGTGGGACGCCCTGCCGGAGGGGACGGAGGACATTTTGCAAAATACGGACCTGACCGCGACGGACCCGCTGGGCGGCGGCGTCTCTCAAATTCTCCAAAATCTGAAGGGACAGGCCAAATCCGTTCTGTGCCAGCGCATGCGAAGCGCAGTGAGTATTTTGCTGGTGGTGCTTCTGTGCGGGGCTGTGGACGGGTTTTCTCAGACCGCCGGGGCGTCCGGCCCAAAGCTGGTGTTGGCGGCGGGGGCGCTGTCGGTAACACTTCTGGCGGCGGGGAGTCTGGAGAGCCTGATCGGCATGGGCGGCGGGGTCATTGAGAGCCTGAACAATTTTTCCAGGGTTCTGCTGCCGGTGCTGGCGGCGGCGACGGCGATCAGCGGGTCCGTTACCACCGCCACGGTCCAGCAGGTGATCACGGTGCTGTTTACCGGATTGCTGCTGAAGCTGATCGAGGGACTGCTGCTGCCGCTGATCTATCTTTACATCGGGACGCTGACCGCCGCCGCCTGCCTTCCCGGCGGGCGGCTGGGAAATATTGCGGAGGCGCTGCGCGAGTGCATCACTTGGGTCCTGTGCGGGGCGCTGACGGCGTTCACCCTTTATCTCTCCGTGGCTCACATCATCTCTGGCGCGGCGGACGCGGCGGCGGTGAAGATGGCAAAGGCCACGGTGGCGGGCGTGGTGCCCGTGGTGGGCGGCATCATCGCGGAGGCGGCGGACACGGTGCTGGCCGGAGCGGGAATGCTGAAAAACACCATCGGCATCTTTGGAACGCTGGCGGTGCTGGCGGCCTGCGCGTGGCCGTTTCTGCATCTTGGCATCCAGTATCTGCTGTACAAGCTGGTGGGCTTTTTGGCGGGAGTAATCGGTTCGCCGGAGCTGTGCAAGCTGATCGACGGCCTTGGCAGCGCGTTTGGGCTGGTGCTGGGGATGACGGGGGCCAGCGCGCTTTTGCTGCTGATCTCTATCCTGTCTTCCGTGGCGGCAGTAACGTGAAAGGGGGAGCGGACGAAATGATCGAAGCGCTGCGGAGCTGGCTCATCGCGGTTGCGGCGGCGGCCTTTCTCGTGTCTTTGTCCCAGAGCCTGATCCCGGAGGGGACGGTGCGGAAAATCGCGGGCTTTGCCGGAGGGCTGACGCTTTTGCTGGTAATGGTCAGGCCCCTGCTGGGAGCGGACTTCGACCACTTGGACTTTCACTATGAGGATTATGCCGGGGAGATCAGCCAGCGACAGACGGAGCTGCAGACGCAGAGCGACCAGACGCTTCAAGAACTCATAGCGGAGAAGACGGAAGCATATATTTTGGACAAAGCGGCGGCGCTGGGGGTGAACTGCACCGTCCGCGTTCTCATGGAGCCGGGAGAGGACGGTACCCCCATCCCGGCGGGCGCGGAGCTGACGGGTCAGAAATCGGATGCGCTGGCGGACTATATGGAACAGGAACTGGGGATTCCCAAGGAGAGGCAGGTTTATCATGAAACAGGCTGAGACGTTCAAAAAGCTCTGGGACCGTTGGAAATACGCGGTTTTAGTGGTCGCGGCGGGTGCGGCGCTGCTTTTGCTGCCCTCCGGCGGCAAGCAGAGCGCCGCCGCCATACCGGACGAAAATGTTGCGGACACGGTTCAGGAGACAGAGACCAGGATGGAGACGATTTTGGCGAAGATCGACGGCGTTGGGGAGCTGCACCTGATGCTGACGGCGGACACGGGGACGGCGCGGCGTCTGGCCCAAGACACGGAGCTGAGCTACAGCGGCGATACCGCCGCGCCGGAGGACTATCAGCGTAAAAGCGAGACCGTGCTTTCCGGAGGAAGCGGGTCGGAGGAGCCGGTGGTGACGGAGACGCGCTGTCCCACATGGCGCGGAGCACTGGTGGTGTGTCAGGGCGGGGGCGACGCGCAGGTGCGCTTGGCGGTGACGGCCGCGGTGGCCTCGCTGACGGGCCTGGGCTCAGATCGGATCACGGTGGTAAAATGTCAGTGATATTTTGGAGGAGGAAGCAGGAAATGAGAGGAAATTGGAAGCGCTATACGGTGGTTGTGACCATGCTGGTGCTGATCTGTGCCGCGGCCGTCCTGAACTGGCAGGCAACGCAGAAAGCCGCGGCGGAGGGCGGCGGGGCGGCATCCGGCACGGCGCAGGCGGGCGGAAAGCTGCTGGGCGAAGCCGCGCTGGTATCCGGCGGGGACGGAGCTGTCAGCGCCGACGGTTCCGCCGCATCGGTGGACGAGACGGGGGTCTACACCGGAGGGGATTATTTTGCCTCCGCCCGCCTGACCCGTCAGCAGGCTCGGGACTCCGCCGTGGCTCTTTTGCAGCAGGCGGCCGACGAGGACGGCGCGGCTCAAAGCGCCCTGGACAAAGCGTCGGAGGGAATTCAGGCCATGGCCCAATATACCATGGCGGAGGCTCAGATCGAAAATCTGGTGGCCGCCAAGGGCTATGCCGACTGCGTCGCGTTCATGAGCGAGGACAGCCTCAGCGTGGTGGTGTCCACCGACAGCGGAGAGCTCAGCAGCGAGGATGTTGCGAAAATCACGGATATCGCCATGACGGAGACCGGCTATCCCGCCGCGAATATCAAGATCATGGCGGCAAATTAGCTGTTGTAATTTCCGGGCAATCATGGTAAACAAATATGCACGAAACAAGGGGCCCGGCTTTGCGCCGGACGACGAGAAGGAGCGTGGATACCATGGGCGAGAGCCGGGAATACATGACCCTGCCGGAGGAAAACGGCAGTATCAATATCGCTGAGGAAGTCATCGCCGCCATCGCGGTGGGAGCCGTCCGGGACGTCGAGGGTGTGTCTGGGATGATGAGCGGTATGGGCGGCAGCGTGACCGACCTGATGAATAAGAAAAATGCCCAGAAGGGGACCCGCGGCGTAAAGATCGACATGACCGGCGCGACACTGACGCTGGATATATACCTGACGGTGGCATACGGACACCCCATTCCCGAGGTGGCGGAGAACGCACAAAAGGCTGTCGCCTCGTCGGTGGAGGCCATGACCGGCTGCCCTGTGGGTACGGTGAACATTCATGTGGACGGCGTGACGCTGGCCTGAGAAAGATAGAGGACGAAACGGTATATGGTACGGAACGTTGCACGAGAGATCGCCATTCATCTTGCCTATGAATTGAGCTTCACGGATCAGACGGTGGAGGAGCTGCTGGATCGGCGGCTGACGTCGGAGAGTTTTGAGTCCCTGGCGGGCGAGGATGCGATTTATGCCGAGGCCCCCAACGAAAAGCAGGAGGCCTATATCCGCCGCCTGGTCGTTGGCGTGGAGGAACACGCCGCGGAGTTGGACGGCTATATTTCCAAGTACGCGGTGGGCTGGAGCTTTGCCCGTATCCCGCTGGTGGCGTCCGCCATTATGCGGGTGTGCATGTACGAGATCCTCTATATGCCGGATATTCCCAACAGTGCGGCCATCAACGAGGCCGTGGAGATTGCCAAGAAATACGAGACGCCGGAAACGGTCAAATTTATCAACGGGATTCTCGGCAGCTTTGCCCGCCAGGAGTGCCCGCAGGAGTGATTCAAAACGGGGCGGGCCGCCGATGCCCGCTCCGCTTTTTTGCCGCGAACGCCAAAGAGAGAACGAAAAGAAGGTGCGCATGTGGATCAGCCGATCTATCAGGTTTCCCAGGTAAATGAATATGTGAAGGCTCTGCTGGACGGGGAGCCCATTTTACAGGATATCCTGGTCCGGGGCGAGCTGTCTAATTACAAGGTCTATCCCTCCGGGCACCACTATTTTACGCTGAAGGACCGGGATGGGGCGCTGCGGTGCGTTATGTTCCGGTCTCAGGCCCAGCGGCTGCGGTTCCGGCCGGAAAACGGCATGAAGGTCATCGCCTTCGGACGCGTCACCGTCTTCCCGCGGGACGGTGCTTACCAGCTGTATGTGGGTGAGCTCACGCCG
>JAEWYA010000116.1 GCA_023395775.1 Bacillota bacterium | reverse complement strand
ACGTACGCCCGCGGAACACCACGGCCACCCGGCCGTTTTCCTCCGCGCTGACAGACTGGTCAGTCACACTCAGATCCCGGTCCACCCCCGTGGCGAACCGGAGCGTTTCGGACGCCCCCTCGGTGAACGACTTTGCGTCGTCGGCGGAAAGGCTGACCACAAAATACCACGTGTCTCCCAACACCAGCTTTCCAAGATCGCTGGAAACGCCCGAGGGCTGCAGACTGTTGAGTTTAGAGGGAGTCAGGGTATCCACCGTGTCCGGCGTCAAAACGGTCTCATATCCGTCCACCACGGCGGAATATAGGCCTGTCTTTGGCGCTGTGACCGTCCGGGAGGAACCGGCGGACTGGGCTTTTAGCGTGCTCAGCTGACTCTGAATATTTGCCGTCTGCGCTTTCAGATCCTCCGCGTCGGTATAAGTATAATCCCGGCGCAGCACCAGCGCCTCCAGATCCGCCACGCTGTCCGATGCCGTATCCAACCGGTCCGACGCCACGCCTCGGCGCATAGCGACCAGTTTTTCCGCAATCTGGCTGTCCATCTTGAGCGCCGCCTCGCTGGCTGAAGCCGCCTCTGAGGCATAGTTCAGCTGATCCAGCTGAGTCTGGAGCTTGTCAATCTCCGTCTGACGGTCCAACGACGCCTGATCGGAATAAATCTGCGCCACCTTGCCGCCTGCGGAGACCCGCTCCCCCTCCGACCGGGTCAGCCGCAGCAGCTTGCCGCCGGAATCCTCCAGTACCAGCTCGTTCCGCACCATGAAACCGGTGACGGAAATCGTATCCTCCTCCTGATAGGTATAAGCCACTGCGGAAATCAGCGGGTCCGCACAGGAGTTATAGATCTGGATGCCGAAATAGGTCAGCACCGCAAGGCAGATCAGGGCCGTCAGGGCCTTGGTCCCTAGATACCCGTTTTTCTTCTTCGGGCTCTCCTGAGAGGAGTCGCACTCCGGCGTTGCGTCCCGGGCAGATTCGATTTTCGGAGCATTTTTTTTCTTCATAAGTACCTTCTGTGTTTCTGCGCCTTAACGCGCGGCAGGGCGGCGTGCTTCCGCCCCGCCGCGGCTTGTCCGTGAGCTTATTCTTCGCTTAGGTCCACCGCCCGTACGGGCGCGATGGTGGAAATTGCGTGTTTATAAATGATCTGTTGTTTTCCTTCGGAGTCCAGCACCACCACGAAGGAGTCGAACCCCGTGATGACGCCCCGCATTTGGAAGCCGTTCATCAAAAACAATGTGGCGGGGACCCGATCCCGCCGGGCCTTTGTGAGAAAAATATCCTGAAGATTCGCCTTGCTCTGCATAAGTATCCGCTCCTTTTCTTTTTTTGAAGCGGACACGAATCTCTCTGCCCGCTTTGGACTTAGAATAAGCCCTCCGCAGAGAGGATTTCAGTCGAAATCTGCACCGCCCGGGCAAAATCCCGGTTTTTTTCCCATTCGATCCAGTGGATGCCGGAATCCCGCCGCAGCCAGGTCAGCTGCCGCTTGGCATACTGCCGGGAGCGAAGCTTTACCTCCTCCACAGCCTCCGTCTCGGTCTTCTCCCCCGCCAGCACACCGGAAAACTCCTTGTAGCCGATGGCCTGCAGGGCCGTGGCGCTCCGGGGAAGGCCCCGGATCAAAAGCAAGCGCACCTCGTCCAAAAGGCCCGCCGCCACCATGGCGTCCACCCGGTGGTCAATCAGGGTCTTCATATCCTCCCGGTCCGCGAACCGCAAACCGATCTTCACCGATGGAAATTTGGGCGGCAGCACCCGTTCCGCCGCGTCGTGGGCGGAGATGGTCTGTCCTGTCTCCCGAAAGACCTCCAGTGCCCGGAGTATGCGCTTTACGTCGGCGGGGTGGAGTTTTTCGGCGGCGACTGGGTCCACCTCGCGCAGCTCCTCCAAAAGAGGGCCGATGCCGTCTTGTGCCAGCTGGACCTCCAGCTCCTTCCGGACGGCGCCCTCCGCCATACCGGGGGCAAAGCCGTGTCCCCGCAGAAGCGCGTCCAGCCACAACCCGGTGCCGCCCACCAGAACTGGGCGTCTGCCCCGGGCCAAAATATCCTCCACCACCGGCGTGGCAACGGAGACGTATCGGGCGGCGGACCAGCTCTCCGCCGGGTCCGCCACGGCCAGCATGTGGTGTGGAACCCCCTCCATCTCCTCCGGTGTGGCGGCGGCGGTGCCGATGGTCATCCCCCGGTAGATCTGCATGGAGTCGCAGGAAACCACTTCCCCGTTGTACCTTTGGGCTAGCAGAACGCCCAGCCTTGTTTTCCCGCAGGCCGTGGGGCCCACGACGCAGATGAGCTTTTCCGCCATGTCAGTCCTCTGGGTTCAGAGGCGTGACCACCGGAGTTCCGTCGGCCTTCAAAAGAGGCGTGATTCCCCCGGCGTTGCCGTAGAAATGAAAGAGGTAGTTCACGCCCGTCTCCCGATCCACCCAGACCTCATTGCCGGACAGCGTTCCCTCGCTGTCCACCTTTACAAACCGCTTTGCCATAAGTCGACTCCTTTCAGGCTCATGCCCGTTTGAACATTTTCTCCAGCTCGTACTTGGACAGTTTCGCCTTCACGGGCCGTCCGTGTGGGCAGTATTGAACCTCGCCGGACTGCACCTTGTCCACCAGCGCCCTCAGCTC
>JAEWYA010000075.1 GCA_023395775.1 Bacillota bacterium | reverse complement strand
TCCTTGAACTCCTTGTCATATTTGCGCATTGTAAACACCACCTTATTCTTTCTTTCATTCTATCACTTTTGGGGTGTTTGCTCTCTGCACTTCTATGATATCCCTCCAATCGCAGCTGGTACTCCGCCTGAAATACGGCGGAGTATTTTTTTATCTGATTGATTTTATTTATGAGCAATCGTAGTGGATACAATATTGAAATCTTCTTTCCACTATTGAATATACCACAAACCCCCAACACAATACTACAAATATTTACAAGTTAATGATAGAAAAAACAAACAGAGCCACAATGACCATGTTCGTCATCGTGGCTCCATTTTATCTATTTCGTCTGCGTTTGCTTAAATCCGCGCTAAAGCACGGCCCTTATATCTCCTGCGCGGGAGCGTCCACTCCGCGGGCGGGCATGGCCTTCCGCGCCATCACCTTCTCGGCAATATAATCCGAAACCTCATTCATCGGGATATCCAGCGCTGCGGCCAATTCGCCGTTCAGAAGCTGTTCGGCCTCCTTCATAAAGTGCTCGTCCACAGCCCCGAATTTTCGCTTTGTCTGCTCCACATACACCTTTTTTGCGTAGATGGACATCACAAGCTCCATCAGATCGGTGCAGTCGCTGGTCTGCATCAGGGTCTGATAGTGGTCCCGCAGGTCCTGGGTACTGCCGCCGTAATAGGCCTGCGCCCGACTGCTGGGGATCATATCCACCAGTCGTCTTGCCTCCTCCGCCGTCAGAATAGGCCGAATGAGCACCTTGGGATTGTCCATCGGCGCATAAATCGTCCCGTCCTGATACAGGGGCTTGAGCAGATAGTAAAGCTTTTTCTTCTCACCGGGCTTCGCCCGGAAGAAGTCCGGCGTGGTAATGTCCATTACCCGACAAACCCCTGTGCGCCCATAAACTACCAGATCGTTTTTCTGAAACATATCTCCTCCGCTTCCCGATGGCGGACAGTCCATCCGCCAAAATACCAGAAAAATAACGGACGTTATTTTTCCGCTGTGTGCCCGACTCAACGGGCGCACAGCCTCAACCCGCCTTTATTGCTTTGCAATAAAAGCGTGCCGGTCCAACGGCCGACTCTTCGGCTGCTGAACCGTACATCTACAATTTATATTTTAACACATTTTTTGCAAAAATGTAAGGGTATTTTTCAAAAAAATAATCTATATGAGCAAATTTTTTAAAGTATAACAATAAGTGTGACGTTTTTCATCGGCTTGGAGCGTCGGTTTTCCCCCGCTCGGGTTCCCGCATTGCCGTTCTGCGGAATCCATCCGGCGCCACAAAACGCGAACAGCGGCGCGCCGGGTCACGCAGTTGGGCGTGACCCGGCGCATTTTTTACATAAACAGGCACAGCAGGATCGGCAAAAAAATTGCGGGTATATAATTCATGACCTTCAACTTGGTAACTCCAATCAGATTCAACCCCAGCCCCAGTATCAGAACCGACCCCACCACCGTCATTTCTTCAATGGTATTTCCCTGCTGCAGCAGCGGTGCGATCAATCCCGCAAGGCATGCGATGCTCCCCTGTATCACAAATACGGGCCCGGCTGCCAGTAAAACCCCTATTCCGAGGGACGAAGCAAAGATTATGGAGGAGACAAAATCCAAAACTGCTTTGGTAAACAGCATCTCATGATTTCCGGACAGGCCGTCGTTCAATGCGCCCACAATTGTCATGGTCCCCACGCAAAATACCAGGGAGGCTGTGACAAAGCCTTCCGCAAGGGAGGTCTTCCCGCCGGACTTTTGAAATTTTTTTTCAAGCCTTGCGGCAAACCGGTTCAGCCGTCCGTCCAGATCCAACAGCTCGCCGGCGGCAGCGCCCACCGCAATGGAAATGATGGTGATAAGTGCGTTTTTACCGCCCAGCATTCCGGTGATGCCGATAAACATGGTACACATGCCAAGGCCCTTCATCACCGTGTCCCGCAGCCTCTCCGGCAGAATATTGCCCAGAGACAGGCCGATGAGAGAGCCAAGGATGACGGTCGCGGTGTTCACAATCGTTCCGATCAGCATGACTTGTTCTCCTCCTGATAAAAATTCCATTCGGGCCGGGTCCGCGGACCCGACCCGAACGCCGGCTGAAAAGCCGGCGGCATTGCTGAAACATGAGACCCTGATGTCCGGACATCAGGGTCTCATGCTCTAAAGGCAGCCGCGGGAGCGGCACGAGAACGCGGGATCAGCCCGCGTTGAAGTCCATTGCAACCTGCGCGTAGAGCAACACACTGTTGATCAGCGCATTCTCATCCACCCGGTATTTTCCGGAGTGCTGGGGCCAAATGGCGCCGCAGGCCTCTCCGCCAACGCCCATCAGGGCGATAGCGCCGGGGACCTTTTCCATAAAATAAGAGAAGTCCTCACCGCCGGTGATTCGATCAATAGCGATCACCGCGTTGGGAGAGATCGCCTTGGCCGCAGCCCCAATGGCCACTTCAGTCATCTGGTCGTCGTTGATGGTTGGCGGAACAATGTGGTCGTAGTTCAGCTTTGCCTCGGCCCGGAAGGTCTGAGCAGTCTGCGTCACGACCCGCTCCATCATCTCCGGGAAGCGCTGATACAGGTCCCTGGTGAAATAGCGGGTGGTGCCCTCCAGTCTGCCGTATTCCGCCACCACGTTCCAGCGGGTACCCGCCTCGATGCGCCCGACGGTCAGCACGGCAGGGTCTCCGGGGTCAATTTCCCGGCTGACGATGGTCTGCAGGTTGGTCACAATCGCGCTGGCGACAACTGCCGCATCCACGCACTGATGGGGCGCAGAGCCGTGGCCGCCCTTTCCCTTGACGTCAATGGAAAATTGATCTGCGGCGGCCATCCGGGGACCCGGCGCCAGCGCGACCTTTCCGGCGGGCACATTGGACCACACATGGATGCCGAAGCAGCCGTCCACACCGTCCAGAGCGCCGTTTTCAATCATGGATTTCGCCCCCTGGGCCGTTTCCTCCGCCGGCTGGAATGCGAGGCGGACGGTGCCGCACAGGTCCGCTTTCAGATCGTTGAGCACACGCGCTGCGGTCAGCAGCGTGGAGATGTGGCAGTCGTGGCCGCAGGCATGCATCACACCCGGATTTTCGCTGGCAAAGGGCAGCTCGGTCTCCTCCTGGACAGTCAGCGCGTCCATGTCGCCCCGGATCAGGATGGTCTTGCCGGGCTTTGCGCCCTGGATCGTGGCCAGAATACCGGTTTCCAGGCCGCAGGGACGCCAGGGAATTCCAAACTTGTCCAGCTCCGCCTTGACCCTCTTGCTGGTTTCATACTCTTTTCCGCTGATTTCAGGATGCGCGTGAAAATAGCGCCGCATCTCGATGAGGTAATCGCCGTATTTTGCGGCAGCTTCTTTGAGGTTCAACTCTCAGCACTCCTTGTTCATTAAAACATTTTTGCAAACGCGCCGGCGATGAAGACCGACGTAATGGTAACCGTGATAAAACCGCCCACGATCATGGAGGGGAACATCTTGCTCATCAGATATTCCTTCTCCTCCGGAGTCTGGGCCAGAGCCGTGCAGGTGGACTCGGTGATGATGGCGTCGCAGGGGAAGCCGTACAGCGCCGTGAGGCCGTTTGCAAAGGCCATGGGGAAGGACATCCGTAAAATCTTGGCCACGATGAAGGACATGACCGCCATACCGATGACGCCGATGACGATCAGGACGAGCATCGGAACGATGATGGACTTCAGCATGTCGGGCGTGCAGTCCTTCAGGCCGTCGAACACGTACATCATCAGAGCGAACATAATGATCCCGTAAGAATTGGCTTTATTCAGGGAATTGGCATCCAAAAAGCCGATGGTGGTAAAGAGAATGCCCAGAACCAGCGCCCAGATAGCGCCGCTGATCTTGCCCACGCCGGGGAAGACGATGCTGCCCAGCTGCGTGGCCATCCAGCCCACAAAGGCCAGCTTGATCAGGACCACCACGGCGGAGTCAAATCTTTTGGGGATCGCGGGAATCAGCTTCTTTTTGGCGGCTGCCGCAGCGGTGGCGGACTGGGCCTTGCTGACAGCGTCCCTGTCGGCGGCGGTCATGGTGACCGTTCCGGCACGGTACTCCTTCAGCAGGCGCTTGCCCTCCATCTGAAGGCAGACGGCGGTGATGGGATAACCGGCAAAGCCCTGAATGCAGTACATGGTAATGGCAAAGACAGCGGCGGTCACAAGTCCGGCAGCCTTGGCGGCGTCACGCATGATGGAGGCAGCCACAATGCCGCCGGTCAGCGGAGGCAGGCCGGCGATGACCAGCTCACGGTCCATCAGCAGGGGCGCCACCAGCAGGGACAGCGCGCACATACCGGCGAGGCCCACCAGGCAGACAACAATGGTCTTCCACTGCTCTTTCAGCTGCTTGAGGCTGATGACCGTGCCCATGTGGGTAATCAGCAGATAGATGCCGATGGTGCTGCCAAAGGGGATCAGCATGCTGTCGCTGACCAGAGTGGCGGGAAATACGGTCCAGTATCCGATCAGCATCACCACTGCGGTGACAAAGACCGAGGGGATCCATGCTTTCGTCGCGGTGGAAACTACCTCACCGATGATGAAAGTGGCTGCGCAGATGACGAATGCGAGTGCAAAATTGTACATGTCCTCTCCTCTTTCTGTCTTGCTTATTTCTAGTTTCTATTCAAAACCCGACAGCGGCGCCGGGATACCTTTTGGCCAATACGGTTATCCCGCTATTGCCGTTCCCGGGCCCGGAATACCCCTGTCAACGGTTCAGATATTCAACAGCAATGCCGGCCATGGCCCGGATGCCATAGGGCATAGCTTCCTCCCGAAGGACAACCTTGGGGCTGTGGAGAGGATACAGCTCCCCCCCGCCCTGTCCGCCAAAGAGCATGAAGTAGGCGGACGGCGTGCCGGTCATCTGATAAAAATAGGCAAAATCCTCGCTGAAGCCCATGGGCCGCTCCAGCTCCACGATGGCGTCGCCGCCCAGCTCGGCCGCGACCGCTTTTCTGGCGCAGTCCACCAGGTCCGCGTCATTGTAGGCGGCAGGATAGCCATAGTAGTGATAGATATCCACCTTGCAGCCGGAAACGGACTCCATACCCTTGCCGATGGCAAACATCTGCTGGCGGATGGTCTCCCGCACCTCCTCGGAAAAGGCCCGGGACACGCCGCCGAACTTCACCTCGCCGGGAATCACATTGGGCGCGTCGCCGCTGTGGATGCTGCCGATGGAGAGGATCCCCGTCTCCAGCGGGTCGATCCTGCGGGCGACAATCTGCTGCATATCCACGATCATCTGGCAGGCAGCCAGAATAGGGTCATCCGTTTTCTGCGGCTCGGAGCCGTGTCCGCCCCGGCCGGTCACCGTCACGTCGTACAGGTCCACGGAGGTAGTCATGGAGCCCGCCCGCATGCCGATCTTGCCTACGCGCTCTTTATCCGGCAGCATGTGGATGGCATAGATGGCGTCCACATGGGGATTTTCCAAAACGCCCTTTTCCACCAGCTCCTTGGCGCCGCCGGGGAGCGTATCCTCGCTGTGCTGGAAGATCAGCTTCACCGTCCCGCGAAACCGGTCCCTGATACCGCACAGCACCTTCGCCACGCCCAGCAGCATGGACGCGTGCATGTCGTGCCCGCAGGCGTGCATCATCCCGGGCGTCTCGCTGGCAAAGGGCAATCCGGTATCCTCGCTCACCGGAAGCGCGTCGATGTCGGCCCGCAGGGCGACGCATTTGCCGGGCCCCGCAGTACCATGAATCAGGGCGACCACAGCGGTGGGGACAGGCTGCTCGATCCTGTCCACCCCATATTCCGCCAGCTTTTCCCGAATCAGCGCGGAGGTCCGCACCTCCGACCGACCGATCTCCGGATGCCGGTGAATGTCTCTCCGGATAGCGACGATTTCGTCGATACAGGCTTCCGTGCCAGTTTGAATCGCGCTCATGTTCATCAGACTCCTTTTCCTTCTATCCCTGCTATGGCTGACAAGCCATGCAAAATGCCTGCAAAAGCGGACGCTGCGGCTTTTTCCGACTATATATTTCGGATTTTCTCGAAAGAGCCGCGGAACGAACCTTGATCTTCGCTGCGGATTATAAATTAAAGAGGGGCTTTTGTAAAACATCCACAAAAGTCCCTCTTATACGAGTTCGCACAGACGTCTTGGCTCTGCTGTTTACTTTTTCAATCAAGCAGTTTTGTCGAGCAAACAGTCAATTTAGCTATTTAAATTGTATTATGCCGCAAAACATCGGAACAGTCAATAGCCGTCGGCGAAAAATTATCCAAATTTTTTAGGGAATTTTCGTGTTTTACAGTCTTTTTGCCCAGGCGGTGCTCTCGGAGATTTATTGGTTTTCATGTGCTTAATTTTTTAGAAAAGTCCCCCGTAGAGCGACAAAATTGCAGAAACATGTACTTAAAGGCAATGCTGATTGATCCTTGCCGCCTTTCGAAAAAATCGCGTCTGTTGAAAAAAAAACCGCTTTCTCTTTATATTTTATGCACAGCTGCGGCGGATGTCCGAAAGCAGGTAATGGCCAAGTCCGCTCACGGTCAGACCTCCTCCCGCCACCCAATAGAAGACGAGCAGGGACGAAACCGTTCCATAGATTTCAAATACCCCAGAAAGACAGCACCCCACGCTCAGCGTCGCCATGGCACAGGCCCACAGGCAGCGCGTCACCCGCCCCGGAGCGCGTCTGGCCGAAAGCAGCGCAAAGGACGGCAGTGCGCCGCCCAGCAGCGGAATCAGGAAGAAAAGAAGCATGCATTCTGAATAGACCCCGTGGCTGAACTGCTCATAGGTAAAACCGAACACCCCGCACAAAGAGGCAGCAATCAGGTAACCGCGGCCGCAGCGCCGCAGGGAAATCTTATCCGATGAAGACAATATCGCTCACCCTCCTCTCCTGAATACGTCTTCCGTCCGATGTGGGGCAATTGACGACGGCGCCGTTAAACACCATTGTGGAGGAGCCTCCTCCATCCAGATTGTAGGCGGCTTGTACGCCCAGCTTCTGCATAAACTCCGCCAGCTCGTAAAGGGAGACGCCGGAACTTTCCTCCGTGCGTCCATCCGCCACCACGAATACATAGTGCAGCGGGCCGAGAATCCCGGCAGCCGTCCGTGGATTGCTGGTTTTTGCTTTGTCCACCTCCGTGTTCTGTTCCACTGTGATCTTTCCGTCCTCCAGAAGGCCGGGTCCAAAGGAGAGAACCTGCTGCGCGCCGGCATTCAGCAGTTCCTCCGCCGTCACGTCCCCCTCCCGCACGATGGAAAAGGAGCCGTCCGCGCCGATGACCAGATCCTGCTGTTCACTGCCCGCCGAGGCGCTGCGGTACAGCACTCCGTTTCGGATGACGTATCCGCTCCGGGCGCCGTAGTAATCGCCGTTGATGGCGAGGATAGCCCCATTGTCCGCGGCGATTTCAGACGTCGCGGCAGTCACGTTCTTCCCGTAAGTATTGTTGGCCAGCGCGGTTTTCAGTGTTTCCGCGCCGGTCAGCGTAATATCGGCCACGTAGAGATCCGTATCGTATGCGCGATATTGGGTGATCTGAATCGCGCAGCTGCCGTCGTTATAGGAGCTGTCCGTTATCACGGCACTCTCCGCCGCACCGCCGTTTTCTGCAGTGCCGCCGCCCCCTATTGTGCCGCCGCCCCCCTCCGATGATGCTGTGATTGCGGAGGAGGACGCGCCCTCCGTTACAGTGGAATAGCTGCGCGGAATAACAAAGGCGTCCAGCAGAACATAGGCGGAGAACGCGGTCAGCGCCAGACCGTAGAGCAGCGGCCAGCGATGTTTATTTTTCATGAAACCACCTCTGCGTCCTCTGCCGCAAAAAGGCATCGCCCGCTGAAGCTTGTTCCTCGGCGGAGTCTCCGCGGAAAATCCAGAAACGCTGGGCAAGGAAGCTCAGCGTGAAAAAGGTCATCTCCGTCACCAGCTTCGCCGCAAATTTGTCGACGCCCAGAATTTCCGTTAAAGCACTCAGCAGCACGGTGTTTCCCGCCAAAATGCAGGTCGCCAGCAGGAAATACTGCCCGCCGGTCTTTAAAGCGCTCGTCCCGCTCCGAAAAACGAAGCGTCGGTTAATGGCAAAATTGACGCTGGCGCTGACCACGCGGGCCGCCACATTGGAGATGGGCACGCTGGCCGCGCCCATGCCGGACAATAAGATCACCAGCAGACTGTAC
>JAEWYA010000031.1 GCA_023395775.1 Bacillota bacterium | reverse complement strand
GTGTAGGGATACATGAACGTGGACACCTCCAGGCAGCTGGTGGCGGAGCAGACAACCGCGTGGTCCTCCGGGTTCAGCGCGCGCAGCACCGTCCGCACCGCGATGGGGGAGCCGCAGCCCGCGCACATTCTGTGGCCGCCGCTGAGGCGGTCTTCCTTTTGCAGTTCTTCTTTCAGATTGTAGCTCATGACTGTTCTCCCTCCTTATTCCCGCACGTCCAGATAGCGGTAGGTCTCGCCCGTGACGCCGGTCTTGGCGATCTCGCCCAGCTCGGCGAAGACACGCTGGATGCTTTCCACCCGCACGTCCCGGCCGCCCAAACCGTAGATATAGCTGATGCCCTTAGGCGCGCTGACGCCCGCGGCGTACAGGGATGCGGTGACCTCGGCGTACATGGGGCCGCAGTGTCCGTTGAAGCTGTCGTCCTTGTCCATCACAGCAAAGGCCTTCACGCTCTTCAGCGCCTCACAGATCTCCTCGGACGGGAAGGGACGGAAGGAGCGGACCTTGACAAGGCCCACCTTCCTGCCCTGGGCCCGCAGCTCGTTGACGGCCTCTTTGGCAGTGCCGGCGGAGGACCCGATGATGACGATGGCCTCCTCGGCGTCGTCCATCTCGTACTTCTCGATCATTCCGTAGGTGCGGCCGGTCATCTGGCCGAATTCCGCGCCCACCTTCTTGATGACTTCCTTGGCGTCCATCATGGCCTGGGCCTGCTGGCGCTTGGCCTCCATGTAGTACACGGGGGTGGCATAAGCGCCCACGGCCATGGGTTCGTCCTTGTTCAGCAGGTAGTGCTTGGGCTTGTACTCGCCCACGAACGCCTTGACCTTCTCGTCTTCCACCAGCTCGATGTTCTCAATGGCGTGGGAGGTGATGAAGCCGTCCTGACACACCATGATGGGAAGACCCACGGCCTCGCCGATGCGCATGGCCTGGAGGTAATTGTCATAGGCCTCCTGATTCGTCTCGGCGAACAGCATCAGCCAGCCCGCGTCCCGGACGCCCATGGCGTCGGAGTGGTCGTTGTTGATGTTGATGGGGCCGGAGAGGGCGCGGCAGCTCACTGCCAGCGTGATAGGAAGGCGGTCGGAAGCCGCCACGTACAGCATCTCGGTCATGTAGCAAAGGCCGCAGGAGCTGGTGGCGGAAATCGCGCGGCAGCCGGCGGCCTGCGCGCCGATGCAGGTGGACATGGCGGAGTGCTCGGATTCCACGGGGATGAACTCCGTGTCCACCTGCCCGTTATCCACGTATGTAGAGAAGTACTGCGGAATCTCGGTGGACGGGGTGATGGGGAACGCGCCCATGACGTCGGGGTTGATCTGCTTCATGGCGAAGGCAACGGCCTCGTTGCCGGAAAGTCTTTCTCTGATGCCCATTTTTCTCGTCCCTCCTTATTTCTCGTCCTTGACCATCGTGATGGCCCCGAAGGGACACGCGTTGGCGCAGATCCCGCAGCCCTTGCAGAAGAAGTAATTGAAATCGCCGCGCTTGCCGTCCTTCACGGGAATGGACATATCCGGGCACACGGGAACGCACAGCAGGCACTGCTTGCACTTGTCCGCGTCCAGCACCGGCTTCATGGTCCGCCAGTCGCCGGTTTCAACGGTGCAGGACGTGCCGCCCTCGAAAATATTGCAGCCGGGAGTGATATCCTGCCACTTGACGTCCGGCGTCATCTCGCTCGCTTTCCAGCTCATCCTACCTGTACCTCCTCCATAGAACGCTTCAGGGCGCGCATATTACCCTCAATGACCTGGGGCTTGCTGGCAAACTTGTGCTTGAAGGAAGCCTCCATGTCCTTGATGAATTCGTTTTCCTCCACAACGCTGGAGATCTTCACGATAGCGGCCAGCATGGGGGTGTTGGGGAAGTTCTTGCCCAGCTCCTCCTCGCTGATCTTGCCCGCGTCGATGGTGCAGACCTTGCCCTTGTAGCCTTTCAGCTTCGGGCGCAGCTCGGCCGGGGTCTTGCTGGAGTTGATGACGATAGCCCCTTGTTCCTTCAGCCCCGCGGTCACGTCCACGGACGCGATCAGGGTCTCGTCCACCACCACCACGTAATCGGGGAAGTAGATGTTGGAATGTACCGTGCTCCGCTCAGAGCTGATGCGGTTGTACGCCGTGATGGGCGCACCCATGCGCTCCGGGCCGTACTCCGGGAAGCCCTGGACGAACTTCCCCGTGTTGAACGCCGCGTCGGCCAGCAGCAGCGACGCCGTTTTCGCGCCCTGTCCGCCTCGTCCGTGCCAACGGATTTCTACGATGTCTTTCATAAGTCCTGTATCATCCTCTCTTATTTCGGCCGTCGAAACCGGCGGCGCTGACTGCAAAATATTATAAACCTATACAATTTAATTTGCAATACCTATACAAATTGCACAAAATATGCGCGAAATCTTTGACAGCAAAGACTTGTAGAAAAAACTTACATCTCTTTTAGCTAATTTACTAAAGTGCCCCTCCGGCTGTTACCGGAGGGGCACGTTTCAGAAGCAAATCACTTTACACGGACGATGCAGGTCAGGCTGTTCCCGTCGTAGGACATAGTAATGGTTGCAGTCCCGGCGGACACGCCGGTAACGGCGCCGCTGCCGCTGACAGAGGCCACGTTGGGATTACTGCTGGACCAGGTTAGAGCGGTAGTAATTCCGGTGTTCTTCAGCTGGAAGGTCTCGCCCTTGGCTAGGGTAATGTCCTCCCGGTTCAGCTTCACCTCGCCGCCGGAGGGTGTAGGCTCCGCAGTAGTCCCGGCACCGCCTTTCACCCGCACGATGCAAAGTCCCTTGCCGGCGCCATCGGTGGCATAAATGTTGATGGTACCCGCGGAAACAGCCGTCACCGTGCCGTTTTCATCCACAGAAGCAATCCCGTCGTCTTCGCTGTACCAGGTATAGGTTCCGCTGCCGCCCGTGGCCGTCAGCTTCACCGCCGGATCGCCCACCGGAATCGTAAAGTCCGTCTTCGATAGGGTCAATGTATTCGGCAGGGCCGCAACCTCTTCCACATTCAATTCACCTGTCCCGGTTCCGGTCCCGGCAGGGGAATCCGGCTCCCCGGAAGAGCCGCCCGAATCCGGCAAGCTTGCGCTCCCGGACGAGGACGCGGAGGCACCGGCCGACGAACTTCCACTTTGAGATTGGGAGGACTGAGACGAGGAAGCGCCCGAGGCGGCACCCCCGCCGCCAAGTTTTTCCTTGATACTGTCGCCGAAGAACAGCCAGCCAAGCATCAGCGCCAGCACCAAAATCACGATTACCAGTACTGACGTTAAAATACTCGGGTCCTTCCGGTATGACGAGCGCTTACCGCCCCGGCGGCGAAGGGGGCGCTCCTCCTTCACGGCCTCTTCCTCCTCGCAGAAAGGGCAGTATTTATATGTATCGGAATATTTTTCCCCACAGACTGGGCACCGTTTCATGGCCATAAATATCCTCCTCAAAAATGACGGGCTTTTTTAGTTGTCTACTTAACATAATACTGAGTTTTCATGGTGCAGTCAATACCACGCCGCCGAATTTTGTGGAATTCCGCCTTTTTTGCTGGTTTCCACTTGCTTTTAGGCGTTACCGCCTCTATAATATTTTAAAAACAGTCGGCCTGCGGAGCTCCGTGAGGTCCTGTACAAAAGGGAGAGACTCCATGGATACGATCCTGATCGGCGTGGCGGGCGGTACCGGTTCCGGCAAGACCACCCTGACCCACCACCTGAAAGACCACTTTGGTGAGGATGTCACGATTATCGGCCACGACAGCTACTATAAGCGGCAGGAAGGCAAAACCTACGAGGAACGGGCGAAGCAGAACTACGACCACCCCAGCGCGTTTGACACCGATTTGCTGATTGAGCATCTGAAGGCGCTGAAGCGGGGCGAGTCTGTTCGGTGCCCCGTATACTCCTATAAGGACCATAATCGAACCGACCATACCGTGATTGTTCAGCCCGCCAAGGTTATCATCGTGGAGGGCATTCTGATTTTTCAAGATCCCGTCCTGCGGGATATGTTCGATATCAAAATTTTCGTGGAAACCGACGCGGACGAGCGCATCCTGCGCCGGGTCCTGCGGGATGTGGAGGATCGGGGTCGGAGCCTCCAATCTGTTGTGAGCCAGTATCTCACCACCGTGAAGCCCATGCATGAGCAGTATGTGGAGCCCTCTCGGAAATACGCAGATATTGTCGTATTGGAGGGCGGGCACAATCTGGTAGCGCTGGAGATGATCATGCAGCGCATTCAAAATCACATCGACAAGGATTGAAAACCGGAAGGGGCTGCCAGCGGGGCAGCCCCTTTGTTTTTCGCCCGTTGGGCGGGCGGCGCAGGAGACCGAAGACAGCATCAACGCCGAAAGCAGAGGGAGCAGTTGCTTTTTATGGATTCCGCCTTGTTTTATCGGCTCTTCGAGCAATCAGACGCAAAAAAGCCAAAAAAGTTCCCGGACAGAGCGGAAAAACCGCCCCATCCGGGAATGAATCGTCGGTGTTCTAGGGCAGATACGATTTAGAGGCCGCATTTGCTCAGTAACTATTTATTTTGCCGCCGGTTTGATCGACGCTCTCCGGGCCAGCAGCCAGGCTCCCAGCAGGAACACCGCCGCCCAGACCAGCAAAAACACAATCAGAGCCCATACGTTAGATGCCAAAACACGGGCGGGGCGCAGCAGCCAAGGGGAAAGCTGGTATGCCAGATTGGGGAGGCCCACGCCCAAAAGCAGTCCCATGCTCACGCCCAGTATCCACTTGCCCAGCTTGTTCAGCCGCCAGAAGGCCATGGTGCAAAGCATTCCAAAAAAGCCGAAGCACAGGCACAGGGCAAACAGCATACACGCCATCCGGACATAATCCCACGCCGGCATAACGCCGACGGTAGAATCGCCGTATACAAACTGATAAATATCCATCACTGCGATTCTGCCGTTCGAACCCCGGTAAATCATTTGCAAAACCGCGGTCAGCAGGGACAGCACCGCCGAGGCGGCGGCAAACGCCGCCGTGCAGCTGAGGACGCTTCCCCAGAAGGCGCTGCGGCGGCTCAAACCAAACTGGTTCCCCAGCCGCAGGTCTCCCCGCAGAACCACGATGCCGATTACCAGCGCCCAGATAGAACCCACAAGAGAACCCGTGCCGTTCATTGTCGATGCAGATCCGGCAAGCGTGATGCTAAGCAGGAGCGGGACTGCAATCAAAACCGCAATCAGGACCGCCAAAGACTTCAGATTGTCCAGCAGTCGGTAGCGAAAAAACGCTTTCATGTCCGATCCTCCTTATCCATCAGAGCAATAAAATAGTCCTGCAAGTTCAGCCTTGTAATCTCAAGGCCCGCCGGGACCTGTCCCGGCTCGCCCTCCACGGCGGCGGTCTTCAGCCCGCCGATGCCGGTCTCGTTCAGCGCCGTCCGGCCCCTGAGGTATTCATCCACGGCGGCGGCAGGACCGGAAACGGTATGGGCTCCCGCGGTCAGTTCCTCCACCGGGGCATCCTTCAGGACTCGGCCCTTGCGGATGACCACCGCGTGCTCCACCAGATTGGCGGCCTCATAAATGAGGTGGGTGGAGAAGATCACGGTGCATCTGTTGGCTGCGTATTTTTCCAGCAGCAGCTTGTAGAACATCTCCCGGTGCTGCGCGTCCAGACCCAGCACCGGTTCGTCCAGCAGCAGATACGGCGCGTTGCAGGCCAGCGCCAGCACCAGTTTGAAGATGGAACCGTATCCGGTGGAGAGCTTGTTGATCTTGCTCTTTGTATTCAGCTCAAATCTCTCCGCCAAAGCCTCCGCCTCCGCCCTGTCGTAGCCGGAATAGAATCCCCCGGCAAGGCCCAGGGCCGTCTTCACCTTCATGTCCTCCGGGAACAGGTTGCCCTCGCTCATCAGAAACAATTTGCCCAGCGCCCTGTCGCAATCCGCCCGCTCCCCGTCAATCAGGATCTCTCCCGCCGTAGGGAATATCCGGCCCGCAACCAGATTCATCAGCGTGGACTTTCCCGCGCCGTTGTTGCCCAGAAGGCCATACATTCTCCCGTCCTCAAAAGTCACGGACACGTCCTTCAGCGCCTCCGTCTGACCGAAGCGTTTCGTCACGTTTTTCAGCTCAATCGGCATCGCCGTCAAACCCCCTCTCCACCAACTGCACCAATTCCGCTTCCGTCAGCCCCAACTGACGGGCCTCATGCACCATGCTCTGCACAAAATCCTCAAAAAAGCGCTCTCTGCGCTGCCCGCGCAGCTTTTCCCGCGCGCCGGACGCCACAAACATCCCGACTCCCCTTTTCTTATACAGCAGTCCCGCGTCCACCAACAGGTTGATGCTTTTCAGCGCGGTGGCGGGATTGATTTTATAGGTCACCGAATACTCTGTGATGGACGGTACCTGGCTCTCCTCCGGATAGGCTCCGGAGAGGATGCCCTCTTCAAGCTGGTCCGCCAGCTGGAGGAAAATGGGCTTTCCCTCATTGAATTCCACGGTATGCCTCCTCCTTGTATCGTAGTTAATTAGTCAAGTAATTAACCGTGTAACTAACATAGCACTGTCCGGATCTATTGTCAAGCGGTGTTTCGAAAAAAGTTCTATTTGCATTTACCATCAGTTGTACTTATAATAAATGCAAAAGCGTAAAGGAGGAAGCGCCATGGCGGTGAAGCTGGAACTTTATCGGGTATTTAAAGAAGTTGCGGAGGCGGAGAATATCTCCGTGGCCGCGAAAAATCTCTATATTTCTCAGTCGGCGGTCAGTCAGTCCATCAAGCAGCTGGAGACGGCCCTGCAGGCGAGGCTTTTTTCCCGCAGTCCCCGGGGTGTGACTCTGACAGGCGAGGGGCAGATGCTGTACGACTATGTTCGCTCCGCTCTGGGGCTGCTTGCAACCGGAGAGGACAAGCTCTCTCAGGCGCAGCAGCTGCTGCTGGGAACGCTGGTGA
Organism: Bacillota bacterium; assembly: GCA_023395775.1. GTDB lineage: Bacteria > Bacillota > Clostridia > Oscillospirales > Oscillospiraceae > Oscillibacter. The sequence goes on along the minus strand of JAEWYA010000031.1, from coordinate 646 downwards.
TCGGCGCCAGCGACACGGTGACCAGTCAGTTTCTCACGCCCTATCTGGACGTGTTCCACCGTCAGCATCCCGGCATCCGGCTGAAGATCGTCAGCGGCCGGAGTGCAAAGGTTCTGAGCCTTTTGAAATCCGGCGCGGTGGACATTGCCTTCGCCTCCACTCCCACGGAGCGGGAGCATCTGGAGACCTGGCCCTGCTTCCCCCCCCACCGCGTATTTGTGGCGGGCAGCGGGTATGGCTGTGACTTTGAGCACGTCCACTCCCGGACCGAAATCGCGGCGTTTCCCCTGATTCTGCTGGAACGCAAGGCCAGCTCCCGGGGCTTTCTGGAGCAGGATTTTCTTCAGTGCGGCGTGTCGCTGAATCCGGAAATTGAGCTGAGCTCCCGGGGGCTTTTGGTGTCGCTGGCGAAAATTGGCCTGGGCGTGGCAGGCGTGACGCTGGAATTTGTCCGGGACGCGCTGGATGCCGGGGACATCCGACTTTTGAAAACCGACTTCACCATTCCCGCCCGAAGCGTTGAGATGTGTACGCTTCGGGACGTAGCCCCCACGGCGGCGGCCGGCGCTTTCATGGAAATGGTAAAAGACGGGACGGGCAAATAAACGTTTGGAGCGCAAAAAGGCGGCGGCGGAAAGCAAAGCTT
>JAEWYA010000238.1 GCA_023395775.1 Bacillota bacterium | reverse complement strand
TTTGTGTATTCGGTGCCGATGAAAAAGCCCTCAGGCGGCGTGCCGGGAATCGATTGGTCATAGATAGCCTGAATCTTGCTGGTTCCATCCCCATAGCGGAATATCTGCTGTGTATAATCGATTCCCGTGTCGACAATGCCGACCAGAACGCCCTGCCCCCGCAGATCCAGATAAGGCTGACGCTGAATTCCGATAATACCGGAAGCTTCCAGCTCCGGACGGTCCAGCAGTCCCAAGACAATTGACAGCGAGCTTACATAGCTGGTTCCCAGCCGGTCGATGATCGTCACGAATTCGCTTGCGCTTGCGTAGCAGACCACATACCTCCCGGCCAGCGTCTGCGTTGCGATTACGTTGGGGTTTTCCCGCAGGAAAATATCCAGATCGTCGCTTCCTCGGAGAATAAAATCCACCGTGTCCGGTGAATTGATAAATTCTTTCAGCTGCTCTTCATTCAAGACAAACGCCTCCTGTCGCGCGGTGCATGCCTATATTTCACGCATGAGATTGAAGGTTTGGAACAGGTTCAGCGTTCCGTAGCCCCACTGTGGATTCGGATAGGATATGGTCTCCATACGGCTGCAGCCCCGGATCAGGTAGGCGCGGATTTGATGCGTGCTGATGGAGACATCATTGCCCTGTACAATGCCCCACTGCATGATTAACGCGCAGGCCCCCGCAGTGATCGCGGCAGCCGCGCTGGTGCCGCTCATGGCTCCGTCTCCGGTGGGATAGATTCCCAAAACCCCAACGCCCGGCGCGACCAGATCGGGGGCCATGATTTCGATCCGTGTGGGACCCCAGGAGGTATTGAGGTACAGGCTGTCGTTTTCGCTGTCATAAGCCCCGCAGCTGATGGGGCCGGTGGCGATCGAAGGAACGGTCACCGTGTAATAGGGATTCGCCGCAAGAAATTCCACGTCCGGAGAGACGAAGCCGGTCATCGGGAGCCACGCGTTAAAGGTGCCGTCAAGGATAATGTCGCCGTGCATCGTGATCGTCCAGATGCCCGGCGTCGCGCTCAGAACCCGTATAGAGGTCAGCTGACCGCCGCTTCCCTCAAGGGGGAAGTAGTTTGCGACGCGGACATGCGAGCGCTCCAGAATGAGGTCCGTCGTCTGAATACTTCCAGTTTTGGGAGGAATTCTGGCGATGTATTCCCCAGTAGGCGACGTGACGGAGACCGACATCTTGTCGGACACCGAGTTCCAGATGGAGATAAAGAAATCCGCCGGCTGGTTGCCGACCTTCACGTCGATGTTCTGAGTCTCTCCCGTTGCTGCGACGATCCCCTTCGTATGGTGTCTGGCCTGACTTTCATTGCCGGCGGCAATGCACAGGCATACGCCCGTCAGGTTGGCAATTTCGCTCAGATATTCCTCAAAAATGCTAAAGCCGTCGTGACTTCCAAAGTTCGTACCGATTCCGAGACAAATAACGACCGGACGGTTCAGCTCCTGAGCTTTTCGGAGGACGTACTCCACCCCGATCATCACGGCAATCGAGGAAAATGCATTCTCCTGCTCCTCCGGCACCGCAAACAGGCGCAGGCCATACGGCCGCGCCTTTTTCAGCTTCACGACGATCAGCTCAGCCTCCGGCGCGGCTCCGATGAAGTCGCCTACCTCCCGCCCCGCCGCGACGGAGGCCAGAAATGTGCCGTGTCCGGCCATGTCTCTGGAGGGTACGACATCGAAGGGTTTCTCCGACTGGAGCGCCTGATTGATCTGTTCATTGGAGTATTCCGTGCCGATGAAAAACCCCTCCGGCGGCGCGCCGGTGATGGACTGGTCGTAGAGATAACGGATTTTGCTGGTCCCGTCCTCGTAGCGGAAGACCTGCTGCGTATAGTCGATGCCGGTGTCCACAAAGCCGATCAGCACGCCGCGTCCCCGCAGGCTCAGATACGGCTGCTGCTGGATGGAAAGGATTCCCGCCTTTTCAAGGGCCGGCCGGCCCAGCGGACCCAGTACCGCCGCGATGGAGCTGATATAGCTGGTTCCCAGCTGCTCGAGAACATGTGGATAGGTCTCCACCGTCGTATAGCAGACGACGTATCTTCCCGCCAGTGTCTGAGTTGCGACAATCTCCGGATTTTCCGAGATCAGCCGGTCAATTTCGTCGCTGCCCCGCACGACAAAGCCCACCGTGTCCGGTGAGTCGAGGAATTTTTGAATGTACTGAATATCCGCCACAATGCAGCACCTCTTGTCAAAAATTGATATATCACAGCTCCCGCATGAGATTAAACGTCTGGAACAGATTCAAAGTGCCGTATCCCCACTGCGTATTGGGATAGGTCATGGTGGGGCTGCGGTTGCAGCCGCGGATCAGATAAGCGCGAATCTGATAGGTACTCAGCGCCACGTCGTTTTTTTCAACGATGCCCCACTGCATCATCAGCGCGCAGGCGCCCGCGGTAATTGCGGAGGCCACGCTGGTCCCGCTCATGATCCCGGGCCCGCTTGGATAAATCCCGCCAACATCCACCCCGGGCGCCACCAGGTCCGGCGCCATCCGATCCAAGCGGGTGGGTCCCCACGAGGAGTCGGAGAACAGGCTGCCGGTCGTACTGTCATACGCGCCGCAGCTGATGGAACCAAACATTGTGGAGGGGCAGACCACGGTGTAGTAGGGTGTGGCCGACAGGAATTCCACCGTGGGAGAGACAAAGCCGGTCAGGGGAAGCCATGCGTGGAACGTGCCGTTGAGAATTATGTCCCCATAGACGGTGATCGTCCAGATTCCGGGTGTAGCGTTGAAGATATTCACGGAGGACAGCTGGCTTCCCGTGCTCTCATAGGGGAAGTAGTACTCTACCTGAACGGCGGACTTTTCCAAAATCAGATTGGAGCGGCTGACGGCTCCGGGCTTGGAGGGGACCCGTGCCATCAGCTCGCCCGTGGGCGACCGCACAGACAGAGAAATTTTATCTGAAATGGTGTTCCAGATCCCCAGGATCACGTTTCCTGCGTTTTCCCCGACCTTCAGATCAATGTTCTGCGTCGCGCCTTTCTCTGCAATTATGCCCTGCATATGATGCCGCGCCTGACTCTCGTTTCCTGCCGCCGTGCAGACACATACGCCCCGTAAGTTTGCAATGTTGCTCAGATATTCCTCAAAAATTGAAAAACCGTCGTGTGCGCCGAAGGTTGTTCCAACCCCAATGCAGATCACCACCGGGCGGTTGAGCTGGCGCGCTTTTTTAACGATGTATTCCACGCCGATCATGATGGCGGTTGACTCGTACGCGAATTCCTGTTCCGGCGGAACGGCGAACCAGTTGCGGTAAAAGGGACGGGCTTTCGGCAGCTTTACGATAATCAGCTCCGAGTCCGGCGCGGCCCCCAAAAGGTCCCCCGAGTCACTTCCCGCAGCGACGGAGGCCAGGAAGGTGCCGTGTCCGTTTTCGTCCCTCTGGGGAACGATCTGATAGGGGTCCTCCGCTCGCAGCGCCTGGTTGATTTGTTCGTTTGTGTATTCCTTACCGATATAAAATCCCTCGGGCGGGGGTCCGGGGACTGTCTGATCATAGAGAAACTGAATTCTGCTGGAACCGTCTTCCTTGCGGAATGCGCTTTTTGTATAATCAATGCCCGTATCGACAAAGCCCAGCAGGACCCCCTTGCCGCGCAGGTCCAGATACGGCTGCTCATGTACCTGCATAATCCCGGTCACCGCCAGGTTCGCGCGGTCCAGCAGACCCACTACAAGGGAGATGTAGCTGATGAAGCTGGATCCGAACTGGTCGATCAGACTGTTGAAGGTTTTCGTATCCGTATAGCAGACAATATACCTTCCGGCAAGCAGCTGCGTGGTTAAAACGGAGGGGTTGTTTTTAAGAAGCTGATCGACAAACGCGTTCTGTCTTAAAACGAAATCCACCGTGTCGGGGGAGTAGAGGACTTGCTCAATCGGGTTTCCTCCGTTCACGAAAAAGCGCCCCCCGTCCGAGTGTATTCCACAAGCTCATCCATAGCGTCACAGAGGCTGAGGGCCCCGTAGCCCCATTGATTATTCGGAATCTGGGCTGAAAACTTTCTGTTCGCGCCCCTGCGCAGAAACGCCTTAACGCGCTGGCCATACAAAAACGGGTCATTCCCCCGAACAATTCCCCACTCCATCATCAGCGCCGCTGCTCCGGTGACAAAGGGGGCCGCCATGCTGGTTCCGGTGTATGCGTCGTATCCGCCCCCGGCCTTTGTTGTCAGAATGCTGACGCTGGGGGCGACCAAATCGGGCTTAATGAGAGGAAAGCCGCTGGCGGGCCCTCTGCCCGAGAAAACGGTGGCAATTCCGAGCATAGAGTTATAGCCTCCCACGGAGACGACGTTCTGCACAGTGGAGGGTAGGGTTAGCGTCAGATTGACATCGGCACGCAGGAACGACGTATTCTGTGTCACGTCTTCCACGGTGGGGAGCCAGATATTAAACTCGCCGTCTACAATCTGCTCACCCCGTGCGATCAGCTTCCAGACGCCTTGGGCAACGCCGGCGCCCTGCGTGGAGAAGAGAAAATAAACCTCCTGCTGTATGGTGTAATGGTTCGGCTGCGCATAAATAATGGAGACGTTGGTGCCGCCCAGCGTTGCCCTCGTGATGCTTTGCAGGGGTTGAATGACCCCTGTGGACCTGCCGTTGGGTGCGATCAGCTCGAATGTGATGGTGTCCGCAAAGTTTTTCCACAGGGTCATATAAAGCCGCCTGGGATTTCCGCCCACTGAGAATTCGATGGTTGAGGTTTCCTTTTGCGCCAATTTGGCATGGTAGTGGTGGGCCGCGGAACCCTCGTTTCCGGTTGCAACCGACATAACGGTCTTCCAGCGCTCACACATGCTGTTCAGGTAGCGCTCGAAAAGGGAGTCACCGGTGTGCGAGCCGTTGTTGGTGCCGTAGCTGAGGTTGATGCTCAGGGGCATGTTCAGCGCAATCGCTTTGTCAGACAGATATTTGACGCCGCGCATAATTTCTGTGGTCCGCGCAAAGGACTCATTTCCGGTATGCCCGAGCTTCACCACAATCAATCCCGCATTTGGTGCGACGCCCTTTTCTGTTCCGTTGCTGGAAGCGCCGTTTCCGGCGGCAATGCCTGCGACGGCGGTTCCGTGTCCGGCCGTGTCGGAGAACGGCAGGGAAGTCAGCGGGTCCGCGCTCAGCAGGGCTTCGTTGATCCGGGCCTGCGTATATTCCGTACCGTTCCGAAAGCCCTCCGGCGGCGGACCTGCGGCAGTCTGATCCCAGAGGAATAAAATCCTGCTGGTGCCGTCCGGATTTCGAAAATCGGGGTGTGTGTAGTCGATCCCGGAGTCGATGATCCCCACGATCACACCGCTGCCGGTCAGCCCCAACTCGCCTGAGCGCTGGACAGGTGGAATACAGGCGCTTTCAAGACTGTCCCGAAGCATAAACGTCAGCGTCTTGGGCAATTCAATGTACTCAATCTGCGGAAATGAGTAAAGCTCAGGCAGCCGGTTCATGTCGATTGTGACAATGGCGTAATCGGGGCTTAACAGTTCGATATCGGCACCCAACTGTGTGCCGATATTCCGAAGATCCCCATTATATTTCACAATGACTTCCAACAGACCGTTTTCCGTGAGGTTGGATTCAAACCGGGTCAGCTTTTCCAAATTCACCGGCAGGTCAGGCATAAAATTCCTCCCTTTACAAATTTATGCACCCTCTAATAGAAGGCGGACTGACTTCGAAGCGCTAACCTTTCAGAAAACGAAAGCGTTTCGCCTATATCAATAGAGACAGTCGATCATGGATACGCGGAACTGCGAATATTCATAATGAGAGGTTCTCCATACGTATCCGTATAAAACTCCGCTGCTGATGCCCGTGGGATATACCCAGAAGCCGTTGCCGTAAACGGTCCATACATAGACGAGAAAACCGATGTATTGCCTGATGAAGTTCGGGCCGGTTCCCTTCATGGCCCGGCAGTATTTCGGAACCGTATTGGGCGGCCTCGTGGCTGGTATTTTCCGCATACCGTACCCTCCGATATTCGGGATCGGGACCCGGCTGAGTGCGATTTAACGCCGGCGTCCGCCCGTTTAATTTATGATATTCCCAGCTTATGAGAAAGGTGCCCGGTATATGAGGAAATTCCCCTTTTACAGCATTTACGGGCAGCTATATGTGCGTCAATAAAGGACGCTGAAAAATTCTCCTGCAATAAATACAGAGTGATTGATGCCGTCTCCGATATATGTTAGGGTATGTGCGCTAAGATTACCGCTTAATAACAAGCAAGCACCTAAGGACGGCATTACGTCCTCGGGTGCTTGCTTGTTGTATAGGTTAGCGGTGCCGTCCGCGTTTACTGGCCCAAAAAGCTCAAAATCGCCTCGCCCATATAATGAGCGGTGCCGTCGCCGTAGCTGTCCAGCATTTCGGCAAACCGGTCGTCCGCGGCGTATAGCCGTCCCATCCGCAGGAGCTTTTCCCGGTCGCATCCGTCGTGGTATTTGGCGATGTGGGCCTGCCACTGTTCCACCAGTTCCCGGGCCTCTGGGCAGGCGGGGTCGTCCGCCGGAGTCAGCGCCGCAAACGCCTGTAGCAGCTGATCCTCATCGGCCTGCTCGCCGCCCGCTCCAATATAGTTTGCCATAGCGTCCTCCTCAATTTCCGCACTCAATGGAGATCTTGTTGAACAGCGTGAGAAGATCGTCCATCGAGGTGTTCTGCTTTTCCGCTCCCACCCGGTCCAACACCACGTGTCCCCGGTCCATCATCAGCAGCCGGTCGCCGTATTCCACCGCGTAGCGCAGATTGTGGGTTACCATCATAGCCGTGAGCCGTTTTTCCCGAATGATCTTGTCGGTGAGCTGCATAATGACCTCCGCGGTCTTGGGGTCCAGAGCCGCCGTATGCTCATCCAGAATCAAGAAGTTCAGCGGCGTCATGGTCGCCATCAGCAGGGCCACGGCCTGCCGCTGTCCGCCGGAGAGGGAACCCATTTTCACGCTCAGCTTATCCTCTAACCCCAGACCCAAACTTTCCAGCTCGCCGCGATAGTAATCGACGCGCTTTTTATTCACCCCCCGGCTGAAGCCAAAGGCTTTGCCCTTGTTGTCCGCAAGCGACAGATTTTCCAGCATTGTCAGGTGAGGACAGGTCCCCATTGCCGGGTTTTGGTATACGCGGCCCATGGTGATATAACGCTGGAAATCCTTTTTCCGGGAAATGCTCTCGCCGCCCACCAGCACGTCGCCGCTTTCCACGGGAATGGATCCGCAGATGATGTTCAGAAGAGAGGTTTTGCCCGAGCCGTTGCTGCCCACGATGGAGACAAATTGACTGTCCTCCACCGAGAGGGAGAACTTGTCGAACAGGCACTGCTCCGTCACGGTGCCGGGGTTATAGGTCTTGGAAACCTCCCGTACCTCAAGCATGGATAATCTCCTCTCCTTTCCGTCCGGATGCCACCAGCACCAACAAAAACAGCACGGCAGTGATAAGCTTCATCATATTGGGGGGCAGTCCCAGGTCCAATGCCACCGCAATGCAGAGCTTGTAGAGGACGCTGCCCACGATCACGGCGGTGGTGCCCTTCACAAAGCTGAGACGGCGGAACAGCGCCACGCCGATGATGACCGTCGCCAGTCCGAAGACCACCTGCCCGGTACCCATGGTGGCGGAAAAGCTGCGAGTCTCATGGCATACCAGCGAGCCGCCCAGGGCCACCAACGCGTTGGAAATCACCAGTCCCGCCAGTTTCACGTTGCCCTTGTCCTTGGCAAGCGACGTGACAAGAAAAGCGTTGTCTCCTACCGCCCGGAGCAGCAGGCCCGCCTTTGTGGCGAAAAACGCATCCAGCAGCAGTTTCACGGCCACCGCGATGATGAGCGCCACCACCAGCTTGCGTTCCGTCAGACTCAAACCGCCGAAGAGGGCCATGGTGGGTCCGGCGGAAAAAATGGTGTCCACTGACCGTTCCACCGTCAGGTTGGACCCGGCAATCTGCAAATTGATGGAAAACAGTGCGGTCATGGTGATGATGCCCGCCAGCAGATCCCGAACATGGAGCTTCACATGGATAACGCCGGTGCAAAGCCCGGCCAGGGCCCCCACGGATATTGCCGCCAGCAGCGTCAGATACGGATTGCAGCCACGGGTCAGCAGCACGGCGGTGACCGCCGCTCCCAGGGGGAAGCTGCCGTCCACGCTCAGATCGGGGAAGTCCAGAATAGAATAGGTGATGTACACGCCGAAAGAGACCAGCGCGTAGATCAGCCCTTGAATCAAGGTGCTGACCAGCAGGTCTAACATGGGCGGCCCCTCCTTTCAGGTAAAAGAGATGGATAACAGGACGCGGCTCT
>JAEWYA010000235.1 GCA_023395775.1 Bacillota bacterium | reverse complement strand
CATGGCGTTGTAGATGGAGGCGCGCAGACCGCCCACGGACTTGTGTCCCTTCAGATTATCAAAGCCCGCGGCCTTGCTGGCGGCTACAACTTCGGCGTCCTGCTCCTTGCTGGGGGTGACGAACGGCACGTTCATCAAAGAGCGGTCTTCCTTCACAACCGCGCCGGTAAAGAACTTGCTCTGGTCCAGGAAATCATACAGCACCTTGGCCTTTTCCTCGTTGCGCTGGTTCATGGCGGCAAGGCCGCCGTTTTTCAGCAGGTACTTGAAGACCTTGCCGCAGCAGTAAATGGCCCAGCAGTTGGGAGTGTTGTACAGGGAGTCGGCGTCGGCGTGGGTATTGTAGCTCAGATACACCGGCAGCTTGTCATCCAGGTCCTCCCGGATCAGATCTTCCCGGATGATGACGATGGACATGCCGGCGGGCCCCACGTTCTTTTGTACGCCGCCCCAGATTAGTCCGTAATCAGACACGTTGCAGGGCCGAGACAGGAACATGGAGGACTGATCGGACACCAGCACGTGGCCCTTGGTGTTGGGCAGCTTGTGATAGGTCAGGCCGTGGATGGTTTCATTCTCGCAGATGTAGACATAGTCCGCGTTGTCGGGAATGTCCAGGTCGGAGCAGTCCGGGATATACGAGAAGTTTTTATCGGCGGAGGAGGCCACGACCTTTACCTCGCCGAACTTTTTGGCCTCCTTAATGGCCTTCTTGGACCACGCGCCGGTCTCCACATAGCAGGCCACGCCGCCTTTCAGCAGGTTCATGGGCACCATAGAGAACTGCACCGTACCGCCGCCCTGTATGAACAGAATCTTATAATTGTCGGGAATGCCCATCAGCTTCTTCAAATCAGCCTTGGCCTCGTCAAAGATCGCCTGGAAGGTCTTGGACCGGTGGCTCATCTCCATGACGCACATACCGCTTCCGCGGTAGTTCATCATTTCGGCAGCAATCTCCTCCAGAACCTCCTCTGGCATCATGGCCGGGCCGGCGGAGAAATTATAGGTACGTCCGTATTTCATCATCTGATCCTCCATTGTTCAATAAATTTGTCAGGTACCCAAATGTTTTGTTTGCATCCTAGAATTCAGTATACGACTTCTCAAAGGGATATTCAACCGTAAAGAGGGAGTTACCGTAAGCTAAATATATACAATGTTTTTATTAAAAAAGACCAAAAACGTTTACGTATTCGTATGCGTAAAGACGACTCCGACGGAGAATGTGCGTCGTCACCGGAAAAGAAAGCTCCCGTCGGGCACTGCGCATTCCCGCTTTAAAGCACTTTTACCGAAACCTTGAAATTTTCTGAACATTCCTGTATACTATAAATTATATGGTACTAACCCCATCGCGGCGCGACCGCGGGAAAGGAACGTGTGAGCGTTATGAGAGCGGACGGTACTCGCGTCAGGAACCTGACGCCCATCATGCAGGCCCTGCCCTACATTATGCCGCGTCGGTACGACGCCCAAAACTGGGCCAGCGATATGCTTGACGAGGATATTTTGAAGGTATATATTCGCCGGAAACGGCGGGAGGGACGCCGCGTGACCCACATGAGCGTGCTGGTGGCGGCGTATTACAAGGCTGCGTTGGAAAATCCCAAGGTAAACTATTTTATCATGAACCGGAGAATTTACAAACGGAACCATTTTTGCTTTTCCTTTGTGCTGCTGAAAAAACGGACTGACGGAACGCCGGACGAAACCACTCTGAAGGTCTTTCTGAAGCCGGAGGATACCGTGTTCACCATCAGCTCCCGTGTCCAGGAGATGATTGACCGGAACAGCGAGGCCGCGCACAACAACAGCACGGACAAATTCGCCAATCTGGCCTTTGCCGTTTCCGCTTTTCCACGGTTCATTTTTTGGCTGGTTTATCATCTGGATCTCCATGGGCTGCTGCCCCGGAGGATCATTGACCTGAGCCCTTTCCATACGAGCCTGTTTGTTACGAATCTGGCGTCCATCAACACCAACTGCATCTATCACCACTGCTATGAGTTCGGTACCACCGGCGTTTTCATCTGCATGGGCAAGCCGGTGCGCAAGCCGGACGCCCTCCCCGGGGAAAAGGGGAGAGTCATGCCGCTTGGTGTGGTGATGGACGAACGGATCGCCACCGGAATTGAATACTCCCGCTTTTTCGCGGCGTTCAGCCGGAACATGAGGAATCCGGAGACGCTGGAGACCCGGTTGGACGGTTTGGATTCGGCGGCCGGCACGCCGCCTGTCGAAATTGGGGAGGCGGTTCTGTGACAAAACTGGTGGAAACCCTGAAGCATACGAAATACTACCTCCAGGCCCTTGTAAAATGGGTGACACTGGCGGTTTTAATTGGCTTTTGCTGCGGCGTGGTGGGCGTATTGTTCCATCTGGGCGTGGAGTGGGCCACGAAATATAGAGAGTCTCATGTTTTTTTGCTGTGGAGCTTGCCATTGGCGGGATTGTTCATTGTTGGCTTTTACAAGCTGACAAGGACGGAGGGTCAGGGAACCAACGACATTATCGACGCGGTCCGCATGGGCAAGAGCCTGTCGATTTTGCTGCTGCCGGCTATTTTTGTCGGGACCATCCTGACCCACCTGTGCGGCGGCTCGGCCGGACGGGAGGGCGCGGCGCTGCAAATGGGCGGCGACATCGGCTATCATGTGGGGCTGCTGTTCCGTATGGACGACCGGGATATGCGCACGGCGACGCTGTGCGGCATGGCGGCATTTTTCTCCGCCCTATTCGGAACGCCGCTCACCGCAACGGTGTTTGCCATGGTGGTCATTTCCGTGGGCGTGCTGTACCACGCGGCGTTCATCCCCTGCTTTACCGCTTCCCTGGTGGCTTACGGCATCTCCGTCTGGGTAGGCGTCAGCCCCACGCATTTCACGGTGACGGCCCCTGCCCTGGATCCGGCAACGCTTTTGCGGGTGGCCGCACTGGGAGCGCTGTGCGCTCTTGTGGCGGTTTTGTTTTGCAATGTGCTCCGGGCCACGGGGGAATTTTTGCGTAAGCACATTCAAAATCCCTGGCTGCGGGTGATCTGCGGCGGCTTTTTGATTATCGGGCTGAGCTATCTGGTGAGGACCTCCGATTATAACGGCGTGGGCATGGATGTAATCCAGCGGGCTGTGGAGGAGGGGACGGCGTCACCGGCGGCATTTTTACTGAAAATTCTCTTTACCGCCATTACTCTTGGCGCGGGGTACAAGGGCGGCGAGGTGGTGCCTTCCTTCTTCGTGGGGGCCACATTCGGCTGCGTGGCGGGACCTCTGCTGGGCCTGCCCGCCGGGTTCTCCGCGGCGGTGGGACTGGTGGCGGTATTCTGTGCCAGCGTCAACTGCCCGGTGGCGTCGATCTTTTTGTCGGTGGAGCTGTTCGGATCGGCGGGCGTGCTGTATTTTGCGCTGGCCTGCGGCATCAGCTACATGCTCTCCGGCTACAACGGGCTCTATTCCAGCCAGACGATCCTCTATTCCAAGCTGAAAGCCCAGTAC
>JAEWYA010000230.1 GCA_023395775.1 Bacillota bacterium | reverse complement strand
CGCCTGTGTAAAACCACAGGGGCCCGTTTTGTTTTCTCCCTATGGGTCATGCGCCAAATAACAGGTTTTGGCGTGAAACCGCTGTCGGATCACTCTGCGAAAATTTCCGTCAAAAGCTCCACAGCCTCGGTCAGCCGCTCTTTTTCAAGGCCCGCGTAATTCACCACCAGCGTGTGATCGAACGCCGCCTCCCGCCGCTGGGTATACTCGGACAAAAAGCCCAGCCGGACGCCTTTTTCCCGCGCTCTGACGTCCAACTCCCCATCGCTTCGGGCGGTGTCCAGCCGCAGCAGAAAGTGCAGCCCCGCCCCCTGCTCCGCGATGTGGACCCGTTCCGCAAAGGCGCTTCGGGCAAACGCCTCCAGCACGGCGGCTCGTCTTAAGCGGTACTCCGTCCGCATCCGGGCGAGGTGCTGCTCATAGTATCCGCCCTCCAGAAACCGGGTCAGGACAAACTGCTCTGTGGCCGGAACGGTGCAGGCATAGAAGTTCATCTCCCGGCGGTACTGCTCCAAGAGCCGGGGCGGCAACACCAAGAAGCCTACCCGCATGGACGGAGCAATAGTCTGGGAAAACGTGTTTAGATATGCCACGCGGCCTCCGCTGTCGATGCTTTGCAGCGGTGGGATAGGCCGCCCCGTAAAGCGCAGTTCGCTGTCGTAGTCGTCCTCGATGATAACCCCACCGGTCTTCTCTGCCCAGCGCAGCAGCTCCTGCCGCCGCCGGATGGGGGTCACCAGCCCGGTGGGGTACTGGTGAGAGGGAGACAGATGCGCCGCCCCAGCTCCGGAGGCGCGCAGGGCGTCGGGATTCATCCCCTCGCCGTCCAGCGGCAGGGAGACGCACCGGACGCCGCTTTTTTCGTATACCTGTCGGATCTTCGGATAGCCGGGGTCCTCCACCGCCAGCACCGTGTCCCGTCCCAGCAGCTGGGCCAGCAATAGGTACAGGTACTCCGCTCCCGCGCCGATCACGATTTGCTCCGGCGACGCCGAAAGCCCCCGAAAGTCTCTGAGGTCGCTGCAGATTGCCCGCCGTAGGGCAAGCAGCCCCTGATGGGGCAGCGGAGAGAGAATCGCGGCTCCCTCTTCCGACAGTACCTGCCGCGTCAGCCGCGCCCATGTGGACAGAGGAAATCTGGCCGCATCCACCCGGTTCGTCTTCAAATCCAGCTTCCACACCGGCGCCGGCCCGGGCGGTATGTCCGCGGCCGGCTGCCGCGCTGAAAGACTCGGCTCCACCCGGGAGACGAAAAAACCGCTGCGGGGTCGGGTGTGGACATAGCCCTCCGCCTCCAACTGCTGATATGCCCCCTCCACCGTGATGACCGAGACCCCCAGATGCTCCGACAGCGCCCGCTTAGAGGGTAATTTTTCCCCCACCGCCAGTGTGCCGGAAAGAATGTCGTCCCGAATGCGGCGGTAGAGATATTCATAAAGCGTCAACCCGCCCCGGTCTTCCAGAGAATATGTCAGCATAAACCACGCTCCAATCTGACCTTATTGAAATTTTATAATTTGAGTATTTTAATATTATCATACACAGGCTACAATAAACTCAATTGAAGCCGAGAGGAGTCAGAGAAGCATGGAAAAAACGATGAAGACGGAAAATCACGCCGCTGCGGACACGCGGGTGCGGACCATTGTCACCACGGCGCTGCTGGCGGCGCTGGCCTGCGTTGCCACCATGGTGATCCGCGTTCCCTCCCCCACGGGAGGCTATATGAATCTGGGCGACACGGTGGTGCTGCTGGGTGCGTTTCTGCTGGGACCTTGGTACGGCGCGCTGGCGGGCGGCATCGGCTCCGCCATGGCGGACGCTCTTTCCGGTTACATGGTCTATGTCCCCGCCACACTGATTATCAAGGCCGTTATGGCGATTCTGGCTGGTCTTTTGTACTGTGGGCTGAAGGAGAAGTCCGGCGGCATGCTTCTCTCCGCGGTGGCGGGCGAGATTCCCATGGTAGCGGGCTACTGGCTGTTCGACGCGCTGCTGCTGCGCAGCTTTGTCGGCAGCGCCGCGGGAATTCCCAGCAACCTGGTGCAGGCAGGCTTCGGCGTGGCGGTCTCCGTCTTTCTGGCGGCGGCGCTGCGAAAGAGCGGCTATGTGCGGAGCAAGTTTTCCAACCTGTAAGGGGAAAACCTTATTTTTTGGAAAATGGCGAAAACTATTTTGCGGCAGGCTGACGCGGGACGGAGATATGATCCGTCCCGCGCTTTTTAAATTTTATATGGAAAGTATACTTGACATTCTTCCGACTTTGCAGTAATATAATGGAAAGTAAGCTTTCCGTCAAGAGGGAGGGTATTTGTGAAAAACCGTTTAGAGAAAATCCGAAAGCAGCGGGGAATTCGGCAGGAGGATTTGGCGGCTACGCTCGAAGTATCAAGGCAGACCATCGGCTCTTTGGAAAACGGCCGCTATAATCCCTCCATCCTGTTGGCGTTTAAGATCGCCGACTATTTTGGCATGCGCATTGAGGACATCTTTATTTATGGGGAGGAAAGAGGAGAATGAAGAAAGGCGTTTTTTATACACTGAGCGTAATCGGCCTCGCGCTGATTGCCGTCGGTTTGTATTTTGTCAAAGCAGCCCCGGAGGCGCAGGGTGTGATGAGGGTTTTACCGTACTACTGCATCGGAATTGGGTGCGGTGCATTCGGACACGGAGTCGGAGAGCTGATTGCATTAAAAGCTGCCGGGAATCTTCAAAAACAGATTGAAATTGAGAAAAAGGATGAACGAAATGTAACAATCAGCAATTATGCCAAGGGAAAGGCATTCGATGCCATGATCTATATCTTCGGCGCACTGATTGTCTCGTTCGGATTGATGAGCCTTGATTTGTATGTCATATTGCCGCTTGTCTTCGCCTACCTTCTTGTGGCGGGAATTTCCATTTACTATCGCTGTAAATACGACAAGGAAATGTAGAAAAAGAGCGTTCCTTCTGCCGCAGGCAGTTGGGAATGCTGAAATCCCCCGGTCCGATGCGGACCGGGGGATTGCCTAATTGACGCTGGCTGCTGCCCGCTTTCTGGACTCCGTACGCGGGCAGAGCATTTCTCTCTCGAAATTATCCGGCATCCTCTCCGCCATCCGCCGGAGCGGACGGCGCTTCCGCGCCCGCGGAGCTCTCCGGCGCGGAGACGGTTCCATCCGATTCGGCGGCCGTCGTCTCGTCGGAGGATGATTCCTCCTCGTCATCCTTGATCACGGGATCGCACTTTTCGTCGTCCTTGCTGGGCCCCCTCATGGCCATGGCCATCTGATACATCTTGCTGTCATGCTCCATCAGATATTTCAGGTCCTTGGGCGGCACACGCTTCCCGCTCATAATGTTGGAGGCAATCTTCATGCATCGGTTCATGACCCGAAGCGATTCGCTCTGAGCATCGGCGGTGTCGTCGGCGTCCTCCAACTGCCGCGAGAGATCCGCATAGTCTGCCATCTTCTGCTGCTGAAGGGCAGCCTTTTGTTCCTGCTCCTGATACTTCCGGTCACTCAGCGCTTCCACCCAGTTCAGCGCCAATCTGGACAGCTCCAGACGGTCGCCGCTTGCCGTTCCGGTCTTCGCCTTTGAGGCGGGCACACCCGCCTGCGCCGACGTCCTGGCGGCAGTCTTTACACAGCCCCGGCCTGCGGGGCTTACCGACAGCTCCATTTGTCTCTCTCCTCTCAAAAGCCCGCGCCCTTCCGGGCGTTCCGCAAAATCCCTACCGTTCCCGCGTCAGCGGCTCTTCTCATAAAGCTCCTGACATCCGGTGAAAAAAGCGGCTGTCTCCTCGCTTTTATAATATCATGATCTCAACGGTTTTCAACGGCATTTTTTAAACATGTACTTTTGATTGACGCTGAAGTAGCCGGCGAATCGAATGATACATATTATATGGCAGCAGGATTACGCCATCAGGAGTAATCTTGAAATATATATTAGGAGAATCATTATGAATGAAACTCTCCCCTGGGATTTGAAGCCCACTGAGTCTATGTCCGACGGTGCAGTCAATGCCGTTCCTGGCGGCCGCCCGCACCCTCCGGTTCCGACAGATGCCGAGTCTGTTGATATGGTAGCAGCTGCTGAGGCGCGAATTGCGACCAGCATGGCCTTTTTCCTGGAGTTATTTTTTCAAAAAGTCTGTATGATCCGCGATCCTGCAGAGCAAGCCGAAGTCATCAAGGATATCTTGTGCGCATACACCTGCAAGGAAAAGGGAATGGCCGCGCTGTTCAATGCGCTTGCAAATAAAATTTTGGCCGATAAGGGCTTAGTCCCCGGTGATGACAGCGATTGCTGTTAATGCAAAACAGAGAATGCGTCAGAAAGGCGGAAGCCGATGATCAAAGAGGATTTCAACCGAATTAAGGGTTCCTCGATGCCCAAAATCCAAATTAAGCAAGATCGTTTCGAACCAAAAAAAGAGGAGACAGCTTTTCCCTGTGGCCGCCATCTTTGTGAAAAGTCTGTCCTCTATTATCAAACTTGCGTAAGCAAATGTGAATCCGATCTTTTTTGCAGTGCCGCTGACCGGCTTATTGGCGAGCTGCAAAAAGCGCGAACCTTATGCGAACTGAAGCAGGTACTCGACATGATGAATAGCCTGCTAACATCCAGCGCAGCCAAGGAGTTATCGCTTGCTGAAATCGTTAAGTCATCCAATGCAAATAAAAAACCAGATCACGAATGTGACTGCTGAATTTTCTTAACGAGCGAATTGCCCCTTTTCCGATAAGTGGGCCAAAGCCAAGCGCAAAAGCAAAACCCCCGGAACCACTGATTTTTCAATGGTTCCGGGGGTCAATCTGTGGAGCGGCCGATGGGAATCGAACCCACCTATGCAGCTTGGGAAGCAATATAGAATAGTGCTGTTGCAATCAATTCATACGTTTTTGACTGACATTTGACTGACACATACCTCTTGCTTGCCCGTAAGCGCTAGTTCAATTCTTTAATACGCGCCTTCTGCTCCTCCCTGTATTGATCCACTTTGTCCATGGTCTTGCGCTTATGGACGGCATCCAGGTGCGTGTAGATTTTCAGCGTAGTGGTTACGTCAGCATGTCCCATTTGAGCGCAGGCTTGTACCACATCGACACCGGCGAGATACAGCATGGTGCAAAAGGTGTGCCGAAGCCAATGCATAGTAAAGTGCGGTATTGTCATGTCAAATTTACGCTGTCCAGCTTTCCCCATCCGTTTTAGATCGGCTGGTGTCCGGGTGCCGTACTTCTTATTCAGAAGCTTCATATAGGAATCCCACAAACAAACCCATGCCGCCGCCGTCATAACACGGCCTTTGACGGTATGAATCACAAGCATATTGTCGCGTGGCATTTTGGACATGTAGTCGGCCAAATCCTGCGGAATGTCTATTACTCTCATGCCAGCGACAGACTTTGTAAGGTTCCTTAACTTCGGTACATCATTGGGCGGGTACTCAATGACTTTGTTTACGTTGATGGTGCGGTTCTTCAAATCTACATCATTCCATGTGAGCGCGGCCAACTCCCCACGCCGAAGCCCTGCAAGCATCATAATGACCGCTACGGGCTGTGCGCGGTGAGGGGTATCCCATATCCATTGCTGCTCTTCCTCGGACAGTGCACGGCGTTTCTCGGCCTCCTGAGAGCTTTTGGTGAGTTGCACCATGTCCGCCGGATTATTGCCAATAACCCGACCGACAGCCCGCTGCATGATCTGGTGAATCGCACTACGGTAAAATGAGACGGTCCTAGAAGCCTTTCCCTCTGACTGCATGGCAACGAGGACCCGCTCTATATCATCAGCGCGAACCTGTCCAATTTCATAATTGCCGAGTTTATCCACCCAAAGCTTCACGGCGCGTCTATAATTGACCTTCTGGCCGTCTGTGATGCTGGCGGCTTCTTTTACCCGGAGCCAATCCTCGGCCCACTGGGCGAAACTGTCGCGCTGGGAGAGTACATCGAGCCCCCGTCCCATCTGGAGACGCACCTCTGCCTCTTTTTCCCGAAGCTCCGTTGGTGACTTAGCGTAGATACTTTTATACTGCTTCCGGCCAGATTCGTCCCGGCCTAGAAAAATCTGCGTCATATACCGTCCGTCTGGCCGCTTTTTTGCTCGTGGCATTTATAATACACCTCCCTAGACAGTCCGTTTTTTTGTACGGGCTGCTTTTTTTCGCATTTCAAATGCGCTTATCCCCGTTCACCATCTGCCGGTCACTTTTTGTATTTAGGAATTTCCGTCAGTTCCTGAATACGTTCTATTGCCTTTTGCATCCCGGCAGAATTTAGCATATTAAATAGGCTGCAGAGGTTTTCTTGATCCTTTGCAAAATCTGTTTCTTCTATTGTTCTATCCTCGCAGACAATTGCTTTTAAATCCTCAGCATAACCAACCATACCATTTATTTCGCCATTTCTCCCATATTGAATACTTATATTTGTTAACTTTGATAATGAAATATTCAGTGCTTTTGCAATGCGCTCTAAGTATTCAATTCTCGGTTCCCTTTTTTCGAGTTCATATTGCTGAATTGTAATCGTTGCCAGATCGCATTTTTTTGCGAGCTGCTCTTGCGTCAATCCGGCTATTTTTCTGGCTGCTTTAATGTTTTGACCATAACTCATCAGAATCACCTCTAATGAAATATTACCACATCTAAGTAAAACATTCAATTCGAATTTAAAAAATGATTGACAAATTCAGTACGAATGTGCTATTATACATTCATATTGAATGTGAGGTGAATGTATGAATATCAGTTCGACGAAAATTGAGACATTCCTAGCAGAGCAGAGGCGGACAAAGTCAGCGCTGGCAGAATGCTGTGGAATCTCGCGTCAGAACATCAGTACGATTGTTCGCCGTGGCACATGCGAACCTAAGACGGCGGGGCGGCTGGCGCTGGGTTTAGGAGTAGAGGTGACGGACATTCTGGAGGAGGTGAGGTAAATGTACAGACCAATACGGCCCAATAAACCACGCCGGGTAATTAATGACGTTATGGAGCTTCCGGTACTGTGCGACTGTGCAGAGGCGGGCTTGCTACTGCGGCGCAATCCTGAGGTTATTGCTAAGATGGCGAAAGACGGTATTCTTCCAGGGGCCAAACAGGGGCAGAGCTGGTTCTTCCGGCGTGACGATCTGCTAGCCTATCTGGATAAGCTGTTTTGCAGTGACAAGATCGGAAATCAGACTTGATTGGAGGAAAATGAACACTTCATTTAGACGACGCTCCATTCGGGCAATGCCGACGCGCGGCCCATATCGCACCTGCCCATATTGTGGCGCACACCTCGATAGGAGACGTGATTTTGAGCGGGCTGCTGGGGTGCTTTGTCGGGACCGTGTACTTTCTCTGCGAGGTCGCCTGGAAGACCGCACGGGGCCATCCGGGGGGCATCAGCTGGACGATGCTGGTGCTGGCGCTGCTGGTGGGCATCATCATGGAGCGCATGGGCGCGGAGCTGCCGTGGCGGTGTCCAATTTGGGCACAGGCCATCCTGTGCGGCCTCGCCATCACCACGGCGGAATTCATAGCCGGATGCATCCTCAACTTGTGGCTGGGCTGGGGTGTGTGGGACTACTCCCATCTGCCGGGCAATGTGCTGGGGCAGGTCTGCCCGCAGTTTGCGGCGCTCTGGTGCGCCGTCAGCGGGCCGGTGATCGTGCTGTTGGACTGGATGAGGTATGCGGTAAGGGGCGGCGAGAGGCCGCGACATACGTGGAGGTGAGATATTGGAGAGCATTATTGTGGCTTTTATTACCGGTGGGCTGGCACTGATCGGAGTTGTGTACTCAAACAACACCGCCGCCGACAAGACCCAAGCGCAGATCAGCACGGCGCAGGCCGTCACCGATACCAAACTGGAGGAGTTGACACGGGAGGTCCGAGAACACAACAATTTTGCAAAGCGTGTCCCGGTACTGGAGGAGCAGATCAAGGTGGCAAACAACCGTATCAAGGATCTGGAGGACGCGGCAAAAACGTAATCCGGCCGCCGGGGCGGCAGAACATAATAATTTTGAAAGGAAGAGTACATCATGAACAACATCAAGGAAGTCAACCGAATTATTGCAAAGTACACGGCGGGCAAGGCCACGCTGGAGGAGGTCAACGCCGACTTGAACCGGATCGGCTCTAGGATTCGGTTGGACCCCAGCAAAAACACCCTGACGGCAGATGAGATCGCCAACACCCATGTCGGGAAAGTTCCCAATAAAACCAGCGGCTGCGGCCTACTGGACACAGGCACAGGCGCCTTGGATAAGGTTGAGGTCAAGAGCGGCAAGCTGGAAGGAAACGATGTGGGCGTGATGTACGCGCTGTGCATCATCGGCGGCAAAGTCTATCACGTCAAGGGTGGCACGCTGACGGAATAATATGGATTGGGGCGGGGGGCCCCGCGGCTCCCGGCCCTGCGTGAAAGGAGCATTTATGGATATTAGTTCTCTTGGCATCGCGGCAGTGGCCGCTATCACAACCATTTGCTATTTGGTAGGTCTTGCTGTCAAGGCCACGCCATTCAATAACGACAAGTATATCCCCATCGCCTGCGGTGCTGTGGGCGGTATTCTGGGCCTTGTGGCGCTGTATACCGGCCTTCCAAACTTTCCCGCTACCGACCCGCTGACGGCGATTGCTGTGGGTATTGTGAGCGGCCTTGCGGCGACCGGCGTGAATCAGGCGGTGAAGCAGTTGAGTGGAGGCAAATAAATGGCGGGCGAACAAATGACGAACGATGAAAAGCGGGCAAACGTCCTTAAATGGGCAGAGTCCCAACTGGGCGTGATCGAGTTCCCGTCCGGATCCAACAAGGTCAAATATAATGACTGGTTCTATGACGCCACCGGACACAATTACGCCTGGTGCATGGCGTTTGTGCAGTGGGTATTTGCCAGAGCCAACCTGCCGCTGCCTGTGAAGACGGCGAGCTGCACCGATCTTGCCGACTATGCGAAAAAGCATAAGCAGTGGGTCACAAGTGACTTTAAACCCGGTGACATCCTCTTTATGCACTGGGGGAAAAATGAAGCAACCACGGAACACGTGGGCATCGTCGTGTCTGTAAAGGGCAGAGTGGTGGTCACGTATGAGGGCAACACGTCCCTTGTGTCTCAAGCTAACGGTGGCTGTGTCATGGAGCGCAACCGGGCGGCAGCGAATATCACCGGAGCTTACAGGCCCTGGTACAACGTGTAAAGTAAGCAGAAGAAGTCCCGCCTCTGAGGATAACACCTTAGAGGCGGGACTTTATTTAATAAATGGTCTTCACGGATTGTATATCTATGTCATCAAACTCAACACTTTCAAAATGGAATGGGTTGCCTGTTGTTTTTCCTTTTACCAGTAAGTTATATTTTAGCTGAATTTCTACCGGAACAAGGCTCTTTGAATTTGCATTAGTAAATAACGCATTCGCATTAATGGTTCCTTTGCGTGCATAAGGTTTGGATGGTGTTGGTGGGCTGTAATTCGGAGAAGGTTTGTGCAGATCTACGTCCAATAGCGTAAGAGAAGACGGCTGCTCGTTGTAATTTAGTAAATTCAAGAGAGCCTCTTCCGATTCGTCCGATAATTTGAATGTCGCGGTTCCAATAAGCTCGCCGGTTTTTCCGTCAAAAACGACGACGCTTGGATTTATAATCTTCGTATACATGACTCTACCCCCTTCTATACTATTCCGCAAGAAAGAGATGTGAACCTGACGCATAAGACGGAGCGGACGCTGGTATTTATCTACCTCGGCGGCGGGCTCAGGCCGTGGGGAATAGATACGGCGGCTGCGTGATGGAGCGTAACCGGGCTTAGGGGCGTTTGCTTTACAAGGGGCCGGGCATATTGCCCGGCCCCTTGCCGTTTGATTCCGTTTTCTTGATTAGTTCTGCGAGCCGTCCTCGTCTCTGCGCTTTCTTCCCAGAAGTGAGACCCAAACCAAGCCGATACCGGACACACCGGCGGCCAGGATCCATAGGATCAGGTTATCGCCAGTCTTTGCCGGAGTGGCCGCCAGCGGGGTCTCCTCGTCGGGAATCTCCGTCTGAGGAACATCTCCATCAGGAATGTCCGTGGTAGTTCCGGGAGTAGGACTCAGCGGAGTGGGATTCAACGGAGTGGGACCCTCAGGGATGGCCACGGGAGTAGTATTATCTTCCTCGTGGTAATTATCGTCCACAGGAGGCGCGGGAGGCTCGGGAGGTGTGGGAGGCGTTACCTGCTCCGTGCGGTTGTAGGTCAGAACAATCAGGTTCTCGGCCTCGTTGCTCAGTGTAATCGAGCCGGTAGCTCCGGTCTGCGTATATGCCTGACCGTTGTGGAGCAGGACAGGAGTCACATCCGCGCCGGAAACCGTGGAGCCAACCTTGCCAGTGCCGCCAACGCCATTCACAGAGTCTTCAAATTGGCCGTTAACATAGTAGTCATGGCGGACGATATAGGTTACGCTGCCGGGATCGGAGGAAGTCGTCTTCACATATTCCACCGCCATATGGGTCTCGGGAGCATCCAACACCGCAGTCAAAGCTTCAGCTGCTGTACGGCAGGTATAGTCGCCGGTATCGCCGTCTATTGCAGCAGTATAAGTTGCACCAACATAGATATCGTTGGTGATAAGACCGGACTCATTCCGCAAGGTCTTGACTTCGACGGTGTGCGTCTTTTCACTGGCGGGAGTCTCAACGCCGGTATAGGTGTCCAAATTGAAGTAGTTGTGCCGTACCAAGACGGTGGCATCCTGCCGGCTGTCCTGATAGATCACATACTCCAGCGTCACAGTGTCGCCAGAAGTGGACACTCGGAAGTTTTTGCTGTCGGTCTTCTCACCGTTGAGCACAATACCATCAATCTGTCCGTCGGTGTAGCTCTGGTAATTGGGGGTGTTGAACAGAGTACCCACACGCTTGGTGTAAGGCGTGGCCGTTCCGTCAATCTCAACGGGTTTGCCCACTATGGCGCCGGTGGCGTATTCCTTCACCGTCACCTTGTAGTTGACGATGACACTGACCGTCTGAGGATAGGAATCGTGCGTGTAGTACCAATCCACATACAGGACCTTAGTGTCCTTGCCGTCGAGTTGAACCGTCTGGACATTACCGGCCGTGATGGAATAGGAGGCGGCGGGTCGGCTGCTTTCCACGATATCAAATCCGTTGGCCTTGGAGGTGTTTTCGGTGGAGAAGCTGTTGCCCACATAATAGCCGCTGTATTCGTCGTCCACCGCGTCCTTTACGGGGGTGCCGGGAACCAGCGTCTCGGAATTCACATCAAAGACATTGGTGGTACGGTAGTGCCGGACAATCACGGTAACCGGCTCCAACGCAGACTCATCGTCCTTAACATAGTAGAGCTTAATGCTGGTGGGGTTCTCGCGGTCGCCGAGGATCGCATTCTCATAGGCATTAACCCCAGTAGTCCGTGTGCTGTCAAAGGTGAAGCCATCCAGAGAGCTATCGGGGACAACGCTCCACTTCTGACCGGCATACAACTTTTCGTTTTCGGAGAGAGGATAGCGCACAGAGGTGCCATCATGAGAGTCCTCGGTATAGGTAAAGACACTCTTATCAGCGGTGGTGTGTGCCGTTCGAGTCACGAAGACAGGCGTCACGGTTACGGTAGTCTCCGTTCGGAGATCCACGCTGCGGTAGAAGTTGACGTTCACTTCGCTGCCGTTCGTATTCACAATCTTTGCAGTCACGGGATCAGAAGTGGTGTCATCGGCAGCCAGCGCATAGTCACTGTTCTCCTTATAGGAGGTGCTCAGAGCCCTGGTAAAGGTGTCACCCAGAACGCCGTGGAAGGTCTGTGAATCGGTGCCGTCCGGCGTCCGCTTGTTTACCTGCAGATCACCGTTTTCATCGTAATACGTCTTCAGGGTGTAGTAGTTGAAGTTGACGGTGACAAAGCCTTCCTGATCCTGATTCACATAGTTCATTTGCACGCAGTATGCGTTGTAGGTGTAAGTCGTGCCGCTCTCCAGTCTGACGTTTTCAGGCGTATCGGTCCTGGTGGTATCCACCGTGTAATTGCCGGCGTGATGGTGGACGTATGCGTCGTTCGGCGTCAGCGTAAACAGGTTGCCCGCCAGCATGCTGATGGTTTCCTCTTGGGATTCAGGCGTCGCGTCCGGATCGGTGTCGAAATAGAGAGTACCATTGGCGGGGTCGATCTTCTGGTTGTAGACCTCGTAGTGATAGATAACCTTCACATCTACGCCCACTGTGGTATCGGCGGTGTAATAGAGGTTAATATCATTGTTACCCGCTTTGAGCGTGGTGTCAAAAGGAACCGACGTATTCCGCGTGTAATTGACGCCGTCATGGCTTAGCACGGCATCAGACTCTGCGGTGGTGATCACATCATCCTTATGGCCGGTGCCGGATGCACCGTTAACGTTTACAGTATTCGTGGTCTTCCCGGAGTCCGTGGAGGTGGTCAGGGTATAGTGATGCACGTACTGATAGCTGGCCTGTTCGGGTTCGTTTGTGGCAGGCACATCGTAATAAAGGTCGATCTTGTGTCCCAACGGATTAGTGAGCGCTACAACGGTGTTGCTGTCGCTCTGAGTAACCCCATCGATCTCCACCCTGGTCAAATGGCTGGCGTACTCTTCCAGCGGCTCGACCGCCTCGGAGTTCGTGCCGCATTTGCCTGTTCCGGAGATGCCGGGGATCTCCTGTTTGCTTTCGCTCTCTTCCCACTTCTTTGTGGAATCGTTATACGCCCAACTGTGGGTCGTCACGTGATGCGTGGCGGTGTAGGGAATAGTCATGCGGCCGTCCACCACAGCAGAATACCAGATAGTCAGGTCCTTCTTTTCGGTGATGTTGCTGAGGGACAGTTGATTCGCCGCCTGTGTCAGAGCTTCGTCGTACGTCCAGGAGTCATGCTCCCCAGGTGTCCTGATCTTGTCGGCGGCATCAAAGGAACCTCCGTAATAGACGGTAACGGTTTCGACTGGAGGGAGCTGTGTCTCAGGATAGGTGGCATTTCCGGTAGCGTCCAGCTTTGTGGTCCGGAGCATGTGCGTCACCTTCACGGGGAAAGAGGGCAGAGAGTAATAAATGTTGATCACATTCTCCGCCGTGTTCAGGCTGACGGCTTTGGGGGTGGCGGGGCTTGCAACGTTGCTCTTGCCCGTGTCGAAGAAGTAGCCTTCGCCGTAGTCTTTCGACTGACCCTGGAAGGTTCCGCCGTAAGACACGGAGCCAGAAGTCTTTTCCTCATCGTAAGTTCCATCGGTGTCCTGCTTGTAATAGTTGATGGTATAGGGTACGGTGGGCATATCGCTGGTAACCGTGGGAACCAAGAAGTCCAGAGTCTCGCTCTCCCCGCCCAGCTGGCAAGCGAGCGTTGTGGCTTCGTTGGTGGGAACCGCTCCCTTAGTCTCGCCGATCGTTCCCGCGAGAATCGCGTCATAAAACGCCTTGGATTTGTTCACCGTGATCTGATAGGTCAGCGTGTAGGTGTTGATGATCTTATCGCCGTCGGTCGTTTTGACGGGAGTCGCCTTGCTCAAATCCCAGCTAATCTGATTGCCCGTAGTGGTGATCTCGCCCACATTAACATTAGAAGGCGAAGGAACGATCACATCGCCCAGCGTTACATACTGGCTCATGGGGTCGGTGAGAATGTTGCCGCCGGCGGGGGTGACAACGGTGTTGGCAATCTGCTGGAACAGGCTTGCCACCGCATCGGCATTACCGGAGAGGTAGTGCTCCGTATCCGTGGCCACACCTCGCATAGTTGTATCGGCATCACCGTCGGAAAATGCGCTGGTCAGCAGAACGGAATAGATCTCCGTGCTGGCTGCCTTGGCCTGACCCGCCTCCCAGACGGTGGCCGTACCGTTATTTGCCAAATCCAAAATCTTGTTCCCGTCTGTTTTGACAGACCTGAAAATTGTTTTATTATGGCTGCAAGTGCAGTTCAAAATACAGTTGTCTTCATACACCCATTCATCAAGAAACCGACTGTAATAATAATCGTAGAAGTTCTGACCGTTACCCAGTATATTGCTCGTATTGCGACCGGTAAATTGAATATTGGAATAAGAATCTCCAAATCCGTGCCTGTATCCGGACCTTCCGTTACAGGAAATCGTAGCGGTTCCGGTGAGCTGATAGCTGTAGGTAGGCGCACCGTCGGACAATAGAACGATGATATCCTTTACGCCGTCCTGATGTCCATTCGCCAGAATCTGCTGCGCGGTATAAATGCCGCCCTGTGTCAGGGTGCCGCCGCCTGCGTCGATTCCGTCAATGATTCCGTCATCACAGGTTAGACCGCTCAGGCCGTCTTTTCCGACCAGTTCACAGTCCGTCTTGACATTGCTCGCATAGGACACCACAGCCAGACGGTTGTCATCAGACGCCTTTTCGCCCAGAAAGATACCGGCAAAGGACTTTGCCGCGGCTCTGGCGTCCACAATGGCATTGCCGTAGTCCTCCCCCATACTGCCGGACCGGTCGATCACCAGAACCACATGGGCCGGGTTGGCAGTGAAAGCGGTCTCAGACGTGGAAACCGTCTGCACATTCAAGGTAACATCAAAGGTGTTGTCTCCGGTCTTCGTGAGTATTTTGCTTCCGGAAACGGAGATACCGTTTGAACCGACAACGCTGGTGGTCTCGCCATTGGACGCGATCGTGACTTCCGGATAAGTGATCGCCGCAGGCCCGTCGCTGGCGAACGCAGTGATTTGGAACAGGCTCAGGCACATAATCATCGCCATGACCATTGCCAGGGATCTTCTCGCAATATTTTTCTTTGCCATGCTTTTCGTTCTCCTTTCAAATTAGAAGATCGAAATACGTGGCAGCCGGGCAGCCGTGGCGGCTTTGTCCCTCGGACGCAGGTCTTTCGCCGCTTTAGGCCCCTCGCTTTGCGTCCCGAAGTTTCCTTCGGTTTGCCGTTTCAGTGTTTCTTTTCTTTCCCTCTCGGATGTTGCTTATAAGTGCTTGTGCGTGATATTTGCAGGGAATCGGTTCAGTTTTCGCTGGACAGCGCGCTGTCTATCAGCATCAGCAGCTCCAGTACGCTGCGGAAACTCTCCTCCTGCCGACCCTCCATCCACTGGACCGCGCCCTGCCAGCTGGCGTTCTGCCGGAATAGGATTCGAAGGTTAAACGTCGCTGCTCTTCCCTTGGAAGCGTTTTCGGTATTGGGAGGATGGTTTCCGGGCTCAGGTCTGGCAGAGGTGAAAGAACGTGTCCGTACAAAAGGCTCCGGAAAATTCATGGCATCCAGCAGCTTCTCTGTCTCCAGCAGGAACTGCATCACACCCCGAAATGGAATTTCACTGTCCAGAAACAGATTGTTCAGTCGTCCAATCGGAACCTTTTCTTCGTAGCTATCAATACAAACCACTGTCGTGCGAAATTCGTTTCCCGTCATCTTGCTTTGCAAACGCGTATCCCCTCCTTTCTGCTTGATTCTATATTGGATTATAGCACGCGCAGGTTACACAAGCGGTTACAATTGGCAAAAAATGCTTCATGTGAAAAAAATATATTAAACAAAAATTTCTATGTTTTTTGTGCATTATGCCATTGCGGTTCCTATTATAGCTTTTCGACTGCAAAAGGCCGCGTCAAGGAAAGTTCGCAATTGTGGACTCCGGGCGGCGAATTACCCATCTATCCATCCTTATGGAGCCAGCCGGAGAAGCTCTTAAAAAACTCTTCTGCATTTTCTGCATTGTACACAGCAATTGGATACATATTGTAACTGTTTTGTTGTTGATTAACATTTTGGACTTTAATATAGTAACTCATATAGGTTAAAATCAGACGCATCGGACAAGTGAATTTTGTTTGGCAGAAATGAAAAACGCTTGTTACATGTGTGCGATAACGACAGAAGAAGGGATTGCCGACCTTTGAAAAAAGACACAAAACTAGCTTCACCGTTACTGACTTCCCAATTAGGGCCGCCCGGATTTTTAGCCTCGATAACATTTACTTGGCGGCAAGAATGCTTAAACTCCACATTGTAGAACCCCTGCAAATGAATAAAAAGGAGAAGCAAAATGAAGAAGAGAATCTTATCTTTATTGATGGTGGTGTGCATGACCGCAGCGCTGCTCACGCTGCCCGCAGGCGCGGCGGCGGTGTCGGGGTTCAACGACATCAGCGATCACTCCACCGTCGTGGCGGCGGAGTGTCTCCGTCTGCTGGGAGCCATGGACGGCTACGCCGGCGGAGCTTTCCGTCCGGAGGGGCAGGTGACCCGCGCCCAGTTCTGCAAGATGGCGACTTACGTCATCAAGGACGGCGAGAGCCAGCTGGGCCGCTATCGTACCGTCACCGTTTTTCCGGACGTGAAGCCCTCCTATTGGGCTGCAGCCTATATCAACCTGGCCTCCGACTCCAGCCGGGGCACCACAGGTGACGACAAGACGGACTACTCGATCATCAAAGGATATGTGGACGGAGCGTTTCACCCCGAGCGTGTGGTGACCTTTGGTCAAGCGGTCACTATTCTGATGCGGCTTTTGGGCTATACCGACGGGGATATGGGCGGTATCTGGCCGGACGGATACATGGCCACAGCCGCCACCGTGGGCC
>JAEWYA010000220.1 GCA_023395775.1 Bacillota bacterium | reverse complement strand
CCGAAGGGCAGGCGCCCGCGTTCGGGCGCGCAGCGCCGCCTGAGCGGGCGTCAGGGTGCGGCAGACGCCGGAGTAAACTGTCTGGCCGTCCTCCCGGTGAGGCGCGGAGGCGGCATGGAGCTGGGCGCGGGTACAAAAGCAGGGGTAGACCAATCCCCTTTGCCGCAGGGCCTCCACAGCGGCGGCGTAAAGCTCTCCCCGCTGGCTCTGGTAATAGGGGCCGTGGAGTCCGCCGGAGCTGCCGCCCTCGTCCCAGATGAGGCCCAGAGCGCGGTAGTCTGCCTCCAGGCGGTCCGCGTAGGCCCGGGTACAGCGCTGGGAGTCCAGATCTTCGATCCGCAGGACCACCCGGCCCCCGGCGGCTTTGGCGGAGAGCCAGGCAAGTAAGCTGGAAAACAGATTCCCAAGGTGCATCCGCCCGCTGGGGGAGGGGGCGAAGCGGCCCGTCTCCGCGCCCGCCGTCATACCAGCTTCCGAAGGTCCGCCGTGAGGCGGCCGTCCTCAATTTTCACCACGGCGTAAGTGGGCTTGCCCCAATAGCCGATGCTGCCGGGATTTAAAAGCAGGGACTCTCCGGCCCACTCCTGCGTGGGGATATGGGTATGACCAAAGCACAGCAGGTCCGCCTTTTGCTCCCGCGCCGCGTAACCCACGTCCATCAAACCCTCCTTCACTCGGTAGGTGTGTCCGTGGCACAGCAGGATGCGCTTTCCGCCAAGCTTCACCAGCTTTACCGCGGGTTCCGTAAAGCGAAAATCACAGTTGCCCGGCACCTGATCCAGCGGGATGTCCGGAAACATATCCCGAAGGCGCTCCGCGTCCTGCCAGCCGTCGCCCAGATGGAAAATACGGTCGGGACGCTCCCGCTCCACCACTAGAGACATATGATCCACGTTTCCGTGGGAATCGGAGAATACCAGAATCTTCATAAAAACCTCGTTTTTTAGTTCGATGCTGACAGTATAACCCCTGCGGGGCAAATTGGCAACCCGCCTCCTCTTCCGCCGGACGGACCGGGGAGCGGGAGATTGCCGCGAGGCGGGAAACATGATAAAATGGGGATGACTTTATATGAGAAGAGGGATCTTGTGGATAAACGGGAAGAAACCGTCCGCCTTTGGTTTGACATGTGGCTCAAAAAGCAGAATCTTGGAATTGAGCGGGTTTTTTCGCAGGACGCCGTCTATATTGAAAGCTGGGGACCGGCGTATCAGGGCGCGGACAAGATACGGCTGTGGTTTGAGGAGTGGAATACCCGGGGCGCCGTCCTGACGTGGGACATCCGGCAGTTTTTTCACAAGGGCGACCAGACGGTGGTGGAGTGGTATTTCAAAAATGCCATGGACGGCGGAAAACCCGAGGCTTTTGACGGCGTTTCGCTGATCAAATGGACGCAGAGCGGGCAGATCTGCTTTTTAAAAGAGTTCGGTTGCAATCTCGGCCGATATGATCCCTATCAAAGCGGACCGGTTCCGCAATTTCGAGATGAGACGGCTCTGTGGTTTTGAGCCCGGGCGCATCTGTGTGCCCGAAACACCGTGGTAAAAAGGGTCCGCACTCAAAGAGTGCGGACCCTTTCTGTATAACTGTTTGCCCTTTGGAAGGTTACTTTTCCTCCGCGATGATGATTCGGACCCGACCGCCCGCCGTGCAGCCGAACTGATCGACCCAGCCGGTGAGCTTGTAGTCTGCTGCGTTGATGGAGCTGAGGGACACCTGATAGTAATTCATGGTATAGGAGGGATCCAGCTTGCGCAGATAAACCTGCACGCCGGTATCCAGCGTATAGGTGGTATTCCCGCCCATGGCGCTGACGGAGCTGAGGCTGTCCAGCGTCACGGAGGTGAGCTGGCGCATGTTCTTGACCGTGCCGTCGCTGTTGAACTGGACGCCCGCGCCGCCGGTGGTCACGCCGAAGTATTTGCCGTTGTTGTCAAGCGACGAGGAGGTCCCGTTCTTTAGTCCCGCGTAGCTGACGCTCAGTGTGCCGTCCGTCTTTTCGGGGGCGGTGGTCAGGTAGTAGAAGGACCAGGTGTCACCCGTGGCGTCGTCCAGAATCAGATGGGTGATCTCGCCGTCCGTATTGGTGATGTAGTAGCGCACGTTGCTGGTAGAGAGCGTATAACCCGCCAGACGGCTGGGATAGATTTTGGCCCACGCGCCGGTGGAGGTGGTATCCAGAATCTGCACGTCCCCGGCAAAAACCTTGTCACCCAGCTTGGTGCCCGCTTTATCCACGGCGCCGCTGAGCGTCTTTGCGGTGAGCTGCTTGATGGAGGTGCCTCCATCGGCCATACTGGCGGAGACCAGGCTGCCCGCCGAATAGGCGCCCCGCTGGCTGACAGAGAAGGTGTGGACCACGCCGTCGGTACAGGCCACGGCCACGCGGACCTCCGTCCCGGCGGTGGAACCGGCGGTGGAGGAGTCGGCCACGGAGGTGACCACGCCGTAATAAACGGTGTCCGCCACGCTGCCATTGACCACGTCCACCACTTCGCCATTCATGCCCAGCAGGAGCAGCGCGGTATCGCCGACCTTGAATCCGCCCATGGAGGACAGTTTATAAGCCGCGGTGGCGGTGCCGATGGTATAGGAGGTTGTGCCCACGGTGACGGAGGTGGGAGCCGCCGCGCTGGGTGACAGGGCGGTGATGGTGCCGCCGGCCCGGTCGGTGTAGATCCACACGGTCTGCATACCCGAGTTGTAATAGTAAACGTCGTACTGCTGCACGGAGGAGAGAGTGGACGCCGCGCCGTTGCGGTATACAGTGGCCGCCGCGGAGGCGAAGGGCAGGTCCAGCGATTTGCCGGAACCCACCACATAGGGCCCGCTCAGGTTGGCCGAGACGACCGCGGCATAATCCACGTTGCCGTTGGTGACGGTATAGCCCAGCGTGGTGGCATAGGTTTTGCCGTCGCTGGTCTGGGCCGTCAGAGCGTTGTAGAAGAGGTACACGCAGTCGGATCGGGTCATGAGGCCGCCTTTACTCAGGGTGATCTGGTCCCGCAGGCCCAGAGAGCTGGCCTTGCTCAGCTGTGCGGAGGGGAAGGACCCCGCCAGGTTGGAGGAGTCGTAACCCAAAAGGCGCAGTACCGTGGTACACGCCTGCTCCAAAGTGATGGTCTGGCTGGGGTGGAAAGTGCCGTCGGTATAGCCGGTCATCCACCCCTCGTCTACGGCAATCTTGATGTACTGAGAGGCCCAGTGATTGCTTTTCACGTCTTTAAAGAGGGAGACGCCCTCCCCGTCGCCCACGCTGTTCTTATAAGTGGAGGCGCTTACCAACATTTTGGCAAACTGGGCGCGGGTGACGCTGCCGCCCAGGTTCAGGTTTCCAGCGGAGTCGCCCACCAGAATGCCCAATGCCCGAATGGTCTGGACCTCGCCGCTGTCATCGGCGGCAGTGGCCCCGGCGGGGACGGCAAACAGCGCTGCTGCCATGCATACCGCCATCAAAAGGGATAAAATCCGTTTCTTCATACTTGCTTCTCTCCTCAGTCGTAATGCAGCGCGTCGATGGGGTTCAGCCGCGCCGCCTTTTTCGCCGGCAGATAGCCGAACACGATGCCAATAAACGTGGAGATGCTGAACGCACCAAGCACCGCGCCTATGGATGGGCTGACGGTCAAACCCTCTTCCATCAGCGCTGAAACGATGATGGTACCGATGGAGGAAAGGCCGTAGCCCACGACGATGCCCAGCACGCCGCCAAGAGCGGAGGTGGTGGCGGCCTCAATCACGAACTGCTGCATAATGTACCGCTCTTTCGCGCCCAGCGCTTTGCGGATGCCGATCTCCCGCGTCCGCTCCGTGACGGACACCAGCATGATGTTCATGATGCCGATGCCGCCCACCACCAGGGAAATCGCGGCAATGCCCGCCAAAATTCCGATCATGACATTGATCATGGAATTCATGGCGTCCAGCATTTCGGCCATACTGACGACCTGATAGGCATCTTCATCCTCAAAAATGTCGTAAAGGCAGCCCTCCACGATGGTGACGCAGGCCCTCGCCTGAGTCTCATCCACCACGGTGATGGTATAGTCGCTGATGACGCCGGTGTAGGACATTCTGGCCGCGGTGGAATAGGGGAGGAAGACGCAGTCATCCGTGCCGCCCTCCTCCATTTCGCCGTCGGTCTCCTGCTTCATGACGCCCACAATGGTGAAGTTTCTGCCGCCCAGGCGGATGGTCTGACCCACGGCGCTGCCGTCATAGTAGGTTTCATTGAGGTAGTTGCCCACCACGCAGACATTCCGCCGTTTGGATACGTCCACATACTGAAGGGCCCGGCCCGCGGAGACGGTATAGTTTTTCATATTGAAATAGGCCTCGCTGACGCCCGTGACGGTGGTGGAGGAAAGGCTCTCCGTTCCGATCTTCACGCCGCTGGTCAAGCTGACCGTGGGGGAAATCTGGTTGAGATAGTCGGGGTTCTCCGCTACCAGATCATACATCTGCTTTTCGGACACGCTCCGCGAGCTGCCCCGGCCCTTAATGGTGACGATCAGGGTATTTGTCCCCATATCAGAGAAGCTGTCTTTCATATAGTTTTCCATGCCGTTGCCAAGTCCCACGATGACGATCACCGCCGCAATGCCGATGATGATACCCAGCATCGTCAGGAAGGTGCGCATTTTGCTGCCTCGGATGTTTTTAATGGCGAGCAGGAAAGCCTCCGTTAATTTCATTGTCCGCCTCCCGTTCCTGCCAGGTTCGGCGATACCACTGCCTCCGGGGCGTGGGCGTCCCCGTCGTAAATGACGCGGCCGTCTTCCAGACGGATAATGCGCTGGGCCTGAACGGCGATGGAGTTATCATGGGTAATGAGGACCACCGTGTTGCCGGCGGCGTGAAGCTGCTGCAAAAGAGACAGCACCTCCCGACCGGTGTGGGAGTCCAGCGCGCCGGTGGGCTCGTCGGCCAGAATCACCGCCGGTTCTCCCACCAGAGCCCGGGCAATGGAAACACGCTGCTGCTGGCCGCCGGAAAGCTGGGCGGGCCGATGGTTTATCTTGCTTCCAAGACCCACCATCTCCAGCGCCACCTTGGCCCGCTCCCGCCGGTCACTCCTTGAAACGCCGGCATACATCATGGGTACCTCCACATTTTCCAGCAGCGTCAGCTTGGGCAGCAGATTGTACTGCTGGAAGATAAAGCCCAGCATCTTGTTTCGGATTTCAGCCAGCTGGTTTTTATCCATTTTGCCTACGTCCTGACCGTCCAGCAGATAGGAGCCGGAGGAGGGGACGTCCAGACAGCCGATAATATTCATGCAGGTGGATTTGCCGGAGCCGGATTGGCCCACAATGGCCACAAACTCGCCTTTTTCAATCCGCATGGAAATGTGGTCTGCGGCCCGGACAACCGAATCACCCATCTCATAGACCTTGGAGACGTCCTGAAATTCAATCAGCGCGCTCATTCCACCGGCCCTCCGCCGCTGGGTGCGCCGCCTCCGCTGCTGGGTGCACCGCCTCCGGGCCCGCCTCCGGGTCCGCCGCCGCCGTTTTCACTGCCGTTGGGACCGCCTTCCGAGTCGTCGCCCATCAACACATCCATGGCGGAGGAAGTGCTGGTGAAGGGCAGATAGGCCACCGTATCGCCCTCCTGAAGCCCGGAGGTAACCTCGATGTAATCGTCATTGCTGACGCCTGTTTCCACGGAGACATAGACGTAGCCCTCGGGGGCTTTGTCTTCCAGGGCGTTGGATGCGCTGGGAGAATCAGAGGTAATCAGCACTTTGTTGCCCCGCTCCAAGGCCGCGCTGGGAATGGAAAGCGCATTGTCATTCTCCGCAAGAACAATCTCCGCGTCCACGTTCATGCCGGGCCACAGGTCGCCGTAGTCGTCAATGCGGACGGTGACGGGATAGGTGGTTGCGTTGTTGCTGGTGGTTCCTGCCATGGAGATCTTGGTTACCTCGCCGGTGAATGTCTGACCGTCCACGGCGTCCGCCGTGATGGTGACCTTCTGACCAACGGAAACCTGCGTGATGTCCAGCTCATCTACGCTGAGGGTCATTTCAAGATAGCTTAGGTCGTAGATCACGCAGAGGGTGTCGCCGGACTCCACCTTTTCGCCGGCCTTGATCTGCTTATCCACGATGGTGCCGTCGATGGGGGAGGTGATGGTGTAATCGTCCAGCTGCTTCTGAGAGGTCTCCATGCTCAGCTCCGCGCTTTGCAGATTGTCCTGCGCCGACTGAACGGAGTCATTGGCCGCGTTGGAGGCAAAGGTGACGATGGTCTGCCCGGCGGATACCTTTCCGCCCTCCTTTACGTTGACGGCGGCCACAGTGCCGCCGGAGGCTGCGGTCACATCCTCCGCCGCCTTATACTCAAGAGCCGCGTTCTCACTGGAGCCGCAGCCGTTGATGGTGGCGGTGGCGACCTGCGTGTCGGTAAGGCCGCCAGGGTTGGTCACGGAGATCGTCACATAGCGTACGATGCGGTTGCCGGTGAGCACCGTATCGGCGGCGGAGACGGAGGTCACTTTGCCGGCAAGCGTCTCAAATGAACCGTCCAGAACCACGGATGCGCTTTCGCCCACATAAAAGCCGGCCGCGTCGTCCGACGCGAAGGGCACCTTCAAGGTCATGGCGGAATTGTTGCGCACGGTGGCTACGGTATCACCGGCTTTCACCACGTCGCCCACCTTCACATCCAGAGAGACCACGGTGCCCGCCACGGGGGACTGGGCGTAGGCCGCCTTCTCATAGCTGCGCTGAGCCTGGTTCAGCGACAGCTGCGCCTTTTCCAGATTGCTGCTGACGTCGGAGCTGTCCAGCTTGTAGAGGACGGTGCCCTTGGTGACGGTATCGCCCTCCTCAAAATCAGCCGATAAAATTTCGCCTTCCTTCAGAGTGGTGACGGTATAGGAGTTGGCGGGCTGGAGCGTACCGGTGCCGCTGAGAGACTGGGTGATGGCCCGGTAGGACGCGGCCTCCTCCACATAGGTGACTGCGGCGGACTCCTTTTTTTGGCCAAAACTGCGCAAAACCAGGGCTGCGGCCACCACCAGCACCACCGCCAGAATCAGCCATTTGCGCAGCTTCTTATGGCTCCACAGTCCCTTCAGCTTTCGGAAAATTTTAAGCTGTTTCTTTTTGACCGGCGCGGCGTCCGGCTTCTGCACCTCGGTTTTTTCCTGCAATTCTTCGCTCATACAATTCCTCATTTCCTTACATAAACCTTGCATCCGGCCTTGGGCCGTATCATGTACCATAGGACAGTTTCCATGATTCACCTTAAACAAAGCTTGAAACCGGCTCCTATTGAGGGAACTATCCCCAAAACGTCCAAGGATGCCCACCTAATGTATTACGCACGTAATACATTAACACAGCCTTTTGAAAAGTCAAGACCACCGGCGTAAATTTTTTACACGACGCCCCTTTTTAGCGAGCATCCCACGCTTTTATTTGCCGACTTGCGCGGCGCGGCGGAACATGATAAAATATTTCAGAACGGAAGCGAGGGAAAATTTATGTATCATGTTATTTTATTTGATCTGGACGGAACGCTGACGGATTCCAAAGAGGGAATTCTCAACTGCCTGCGCTATGCGTTTGAAAAGCTGGGCATGCCCATACCCGACGAGGCGACGCTGATCAAGTTTATCGGTCCTCCGCTGCAGGATACCTTCATGGAATTGGGCGGTCTGACAAAAGAACAGGCGACGGTGGGAATTGAGGCATTCCGGGAACGTTATGAGCCCATTGGAAAATTTGAGAACGCGGCTGCGCCCGGGCTGCCGGAGCTCTGCGCTCGGCTGAAGCAGGCGGGGTACGTGCTGGCGCTGTCTTCCTCCAAGCCGGAGGGACTGTGCCTGGATATCTGTGAGCGGTTCGGTTTTACGCCGTCCCTCTCCACCATTGCGGGCAGTCCGCTCCACGGCGATTATACGAAGGCCGACGTCATTCGGGATACGCTTCGCCGCCTTGGCCTGAGCGATGCGGACAAGCCCTCCATCCTGATGGTGGGCGACCGGAAGTATGATGTGCTGGGCGCCAAAGAGTGCGGCATCGACTGCGTGGGCGTGGAGTTTTTCGGTTACGCCGCCCCCGGCGAATTGGAAGAGGCCGGGGCAGTAGCGGTGGTGCAGACTGCTGCGGAATTGGAGCAATATATTCTCAGCCACTGATCTGTTACTTTTGACGGCGGCAGAGGGAAATTGCTCTGCCGCCGTCAACCTGTTGAAAAAGCCCCGCTTTTTCAACAGATTTTTCTGAGTCCTTTGGAGTCACCGAATGCATTCAGACAGGGAAAAATTGTTAACAATTCCTTAATTTTGTAAATATTTGTTACTTTCTTCTTCCTTCGACTTTACAACCGTGTGCAAAATCACGTATAATAATACTCAATGTTTTCGCATCCTCGCGAAAAACCTTTTGCACCGCAAAGCGGCGAATTGGCAAAACGCGCCTCCGGGCGCCGTATTCTGTAAGGAGAACACACATGAGACGAATGAAGCAATGGGCGGCTCTGGCGCTGTCCGTGGCGTTGTGCGCCGGGACGCTGTGCGGCTGCGGCAAGACGGAGACGGCGTCGATTCTGCCGGTGTGCGCAGGAAGTGACGTGACCACCTTTGACCCCGCCTATGTTTCCACCGCCGCAGACAATACGGTGGTCGGCAGTCTTTATGAAAACCTGATGCGCATGACCTGCAGTACCGGCGGTGATACCACCGCGGTGGAGGGCATGGCAAAAAGTGTGGATATGGAAGAGAATTCCGACGGTACCACAACCTATACCTTTCACCTGCGCAGCGCCCGCTGGTCCGATGGACAGGCGGTCACGGCGGATGATTTTGTATATGCCTGGCAGCGTCTTGCAAATCCGCTGACGCTGTCCCCCAACGCCGAGCTGCTGTCCCCAGTACAGGGCTACGACGCTGTCCGCGCCGGAGGCGACCTCAGCAAGCTGGCCGTCACCGCAAAAAACGACTCCACGCTGGAGGTTGTTCTCTCCGGCAAATACGATTGGTTTTTGACGGAGGTCTGCACATCCCCTGCCACCAGTCCCTTGCGGCAGGATGTGGTGCAGTCTTTGAAGGAGAGCGCCCAGACCGCCTCGGAATCCGCCGGGGAGGGGGCCGCGCCTTTGAAGTGGTGGCATGATCCCACCCGTCTTGTGACCAACGGAGCTTATCAGGTGTCCGACTATCAATCCGGTGAAACTCTCAATCTGACGCGCAGCGACCGCTATTACGGCCGCGTCGGCAACGACGGCGTTCGTTTTATCTTTGCCGACCGTGCGGAGGATGCCTGGGCGCTGTATGACGCGAAAACCGTGGATTTCACATACGCTCTGCCCCAGGCGCAGCTGGAAGATCAGATCTCCGAAGGACAGTCCCTCACGCCGGAGCTCTCCACCTACACAGTCCTGTTCAATGGCGAGCAGCAGCCCCTTGACGATCCCGCAGTCCGGCAGGCGCTGACTCTGGCTGTGGATCGGCAGACCATAGCCGCGCTGGCGGGCAGCACAGCAAAGGCGGCGGAGGGATTGGTGCCCTACGGGGTCCCCGGCGGCGGAGAGCAGGATTTCCGCACAGTCGGCGGCGATCTTCTGAATTCGGCGGAAGAGGATTACGAAAACAACTGTGCTCAGGCAAAAGGGCTGCTGGCCGACAGTAGCTATGACAGCCGCTACAATCTGGAATATATCTATGTGGACGAGGGTCCGGCAGCGGAGGTTGCCGGCGCGCTGACAAGCGAGTGGCAGTCCGTGCTTGGCATACGGGTCCGGGCGCGGGCGGTAACGAAGGAGGAACTGTCCGCCGCGCTGAGCTCCGGGGATTACTGTATGGCGGGTACCTCCATGTCCGCGCTGGTGAACGATGCGGAGGGGTTCCTCGCTTCCTTTTCCGGCAAGTCCTCCCAGAACACGGTGCACTACGACAACGGTGCTTACGATACCCTGCTGAACATCATCGACAGCGCGTCAGATCCGGCAGCGCGGTTTGCCTGCCTCCACGACGCGGAGGCGCTTATACTGGATGAGGCCGCGGTCTGCCCTCTTTATACCACCGGCACGGGCTGGAAGCTGCGGGAGGGCTGGTCCGGTCTTTGCCGCGACGCGCGGGGTTGGTTCAGCTTCGCCGGTGTTTCCGCGGTTTCCTCCTGATACGCAAAGCCGGACCGCCGAGCCGGGGAAGGCCGAGGAGCTGCAAAAATACAAGCGTTCGCCGCATGATTACGGCGAACGCTTTTTGTCTCCCCAGGTCTTGCTTTGTGTGTTTCGACAAAAGCGTTTCCTCCTCTGTTTTTTTTGCCATATAGGTGTTATACTGAGCAAAAGAGGAGGTGACGGCATGGACTCTGTCATCACATATCGCCGCTTGCTGCACCGAATCCCGGAGCTTGACAGCGATCTGCCGGAGACGGTGGCTTTCGTGCAGAGCAAGCTGGAGCCTCTGCGCTGCCATATTTTAAATCCTATCCGCGGCAGCGTCTGCGCATTTTTCGACGCCGGGAAAGCGGAGACCGTAGCCTTCCGGGCCGACATGGACGCGCTGCCGGAGGCAGAGGAGACGAACCTGCCCTTCGCCTCGGAGCACCCGGGCAAAATGCACGCCTGCGGACACGACGGACACACCGCCATGGCGCTGGCGCTGGCGGAACACGTCAGTGAGAATCTGGAGAAGCTGCCCAGAAACGTGTTGTTTCTGTTCCAGCCTGCGGAGGAAACCACCGGTGGAGCCGGACTGCTCTGTGAGACGGGTATCTTGGAGCGGCGGCGGGTCCGCCGGGTATTCGGGCTGCATCTGTGGCCCGGTCTCCCGGCGGGGACGGTGTGGGCAAAGCCCGGTCCCCAGATGGCCCGCGCCAGTGAGATGACCGTTCGTATCACCGGAAAAAGCGTCCACATTTCCAGGGCCGCTGAGGGTCGGGACGCGCTTCTGGCCGCTGTGGAGCTGGTGCAGCAGGCCATGGCCATGGAGAAGGGGGCTCTGCCGCCGGAGGAGCCCCGGGTCCTGCGGTTCGGCAAGCTGACTTCCGGTGACGCCCGGAATGTGGTCAGCGGCCATACGGAGCTGCTGGGCTGTCTCCGCTCTTTTTCCGACGCATCCTTCACCCTTCTGCGCAAGGGGATGGAGGAGGTCTGCGACCGGGTGGAGCGCTCCACCGGCTGCGACGTCAAGCTCCACCTCAACGAGGGCTATCCCCCGGTCTGGAACCACGAGGAGCTGTTTGAAACCGTCCGGGCCGGATTGGGTGCCGACACCCTCTCCCTGCTGCCCCAGCCCGCGCTGGCGGCCGAGGACTTTTCCTTTTATCAGCAGTGCGTCCCCGGCGTGTTTTTCTTCCTCGGCGCGGGGGATACCGCCCAGCTTCACGCCAATACCTTTACCTTCGACGACGAACGGATTCTGCCCAAGGGCGTGGAATTTTTGAAAAAGCTGCTGTATCTGGCATAAGGTTTTCCGGGTCCTCCAGGACCCACACGAATCAAGATAGAGCGAAGCAGGGCCTCTCATGGGAGAGGCCCTGCTTCGCTCTTCACAAGCTTACGCCTGATTGGTGGCACGCGTTCATTTTGCTGCGAACAGCGCCCGCACCGCGTCGGCGTCCGCGGCGATCTGCGACTTCAGGCCCTCCAGGGAGTCGAACCGGATCTCGTCCCGCAGGTGCCGACAGAATTCCAGCCGCACGGTCTGCCCGTACAGGTCCCCGTCAAAATCCAGCAAATAGGTCTCCACGGTGATATCCGTCCCGTTGTGGACGGTGGGCCGGGTCCCCACATTGGTGACGCCGCCCAACTCCCTGCCGTCCGGCAGGCAGGCCCTTGTGGCGTAAACCCCGTGGCCGGGTACCAGCACATGGGGCGGAACGGTAAAGTTGATGGTGGGGATACCGATGGTCCGCCCGATACGCCGCCCGTGCTTCACGACCTGAGACAGCACATGGGGATGGCCCAGAAATTCCGCCGCCCGCGCCATTTGACCCAGTTCCACCAACCGGCGGATATAGGTCGAGCTGACGGTGATCCCCGCGTGCTCCACCTTCGGAATAATGTCGCAGCCGATTCCAAGTTCTGCGCACTTGCCCCGCAAAAGCTCCGGAGAGCCCTGGTTTTTATATCCGAAATGATGGTCGTGCCCCGCCACCAGATGAACGGCGTGGTATCGCTTCGCCAAAATTTCCGCCACAAACGCATCCCACGGGGTGGTCAGCATCTCGTGGTCAAAAGGTACCATTAAAATATCGTCGATGCCAAACAGCCGGTGGACCAGATCCCGCCGGTCTTCCGGTGAATTGATGAGGGGGCAGGGAGTCCCGGTGACCACCTCTTTAGGCGCTCGGTCAAAGGTAAATACCGCCGGAACGCAGCCCCGCCGCGCGGCTTCCTCCACCGTTCGGCGGAGCAGAGCGGCGTGGCCCAGATGTACGCCGTCAAAAAAGCCAAGCGCAATCACGCGTTCTTTCATATGTTACGCTCCAAAAAAATTCTTGATCGATGTCAGGACGCCGCCCTCCGCCCTGGAGAGGCAGAGAAACTCGCCTCCGCGCCCGTATACTCGGTAAGCTCCGTCCGGACAGTCGGGGGCGTCCACCGGATTTCCGTTCCGGCAGCGCTTTTCCTGCCGTTCCGCTGCAATCGTATAGGCGGGATACTTTTCAAAGTACCGGTCCGTCGGCAGGAGCAGCGATTCGCCCCGCTCCTGCACGTCGCCGATGCTCACCGCATGGGAAAGCGTGAATCCCGCGGCCATGGTCCGCCGCAGGGACGCCATGCATCCGCCACAGCCCAGCGCCCGGCCGATATCGTGGCAAAGGGTGCGGATATAGGTGCCCTTGGAGCAAACGCACCGCAAAGTAAAATCGGCGGGGCCGGTCTGCTCCAGAAGTTCCAGCTCATAGATGGTAATGCTTCGGGGCTTCCGCTCCACCTCGCCGCCCTTTCGGGCCACGTCGCACAGCTTTCTGCCATTGATCTTAATGGCGGAGTACATGGGCGGAAGCTGCTGAATCTCTCCCGTGAACTGCGGCAGAACCGATGCCAGCATCTCCCGCGAGACGGCGGCCTCATGGGTCTCTACAGTCGCCCCGGTCACATCCTGTGTGTCGGTGACCAGCCCCAGCCGAAGCCCCGCCACATACTCTTTCCTTCCGTTCTCCGCGAATTCCACCGCCCGGGTAGCCTGTCCCACAAAGACGGGAAGAACACCGGTGGCCATGGGGTCCAGCGTTCCGCCGTGACCCACCCGCTTTTCCCGCAGGATGCCGCGTATCTTCGCGCACACGTCCATGCTGGTCCAATCCGCGGGCTTGTCGATGATGATGATTCCGTTGGGCATGCAGCGCCCTCCCCGGTCCAGATTTTAGAAAGGAGATGTTCCCCTCAGTCGGTGAATTTTCCGGCCACTTTTTCAATCGCGTCCAGCATTTGGCGCTTTGCCTCCAAAAGGGGAGCCTCCACAGTACAGCCCGCCGCCGCCGCGTGTCCGCCGCCGCCAAGCTCCGCGCAGACGGTGCTGGCGTTGATGCGCCCGCCGGTGCGGACGGAGAATTTCCACACGTCCGGCTGCAGCTCCCGCATGGTGATCGCGCAGTCGCTGCCCTCGATCTGTCCGCCCAGAGAACTGAGATCCTCGGCGTCGTCTTCATCGGCCTGAACCCGTTCCATCAAAGAGATGGGGACCTTCAGTACCACCACGCGGCCGCCGTCGTAAAATTCCATGTTGGCCAGCATGTCGCCCTCCAGCGCCATACGCTTGCGGCTTTTTGTGCGGAAGAAAATCTTGTTCACCGTTTGGTAGTCGATGCCGGTGTCCAGCAGCTCCGCCGCCACCCGATGGGTGTTGGCGGAGGTATTGCTGTACTGAAAGCAGCCCGTGTCCGTGGAGACTGCCACATAGAGCGGAAGGGCCATCTCCGCCGTGACGGGTCCCAGCTCCCGCAGAATATCGTAGATCAGCTCTCCACAGGCCGCGGCCTCCGGACGGACAATATTCTCCCTGCCGAAGCGTTCAAAGGAGGGGTGGTGGTCGATGGCGAGATCGATTTTATCTCCGTAGCGCTCCGCATTCTGAGGCAGCAGGCCCAGGGAGGCGATGTCGGTGGACACGATCTTCGCGGGGATAAAATCCTCCGGCGCCTCATAGGGCTGAATATAGGGCGCGGTGGTGCGGGTCTGGCCGGAATTGGGCAGCAGGTACGCCTGCTTGCCCAGAGTCCGCAGGCCCACGCACAGCGCCGCGGCGCAGCCCACGGTGTCTCCGTCGGGGCGCA
The DNA here is from genome assembly GCA_023395775.1 of Bacillota bacterium. Taxonomy (GTDB): domain Bacteria; phylum Bacillota; class Clostridia; order Oscillospirales; family Oscillospiraceae; genus Oscillibacter. The sequence goes on along the minus strand of JAEWYA010000220.1, from coordinate 3,428 downwards.
CATGAGTCAGGATCAGCACGTCGTCGAACCGCCGCAGGAGCGCGGCGGCCTCCGAAACCGTCAGGTCGGTCATTCGTCCTCCTCCTGCCCACCTCTTTGCGCGTCTTTGCGCTCCACGTCTCGGAGCAGCTCCAGAATATGCGCGCCGTGCTCAATGGAGTCGTCCGCCACAAACTGCAGCTCCGGGGTATACCGCAGACGCAAAGCCGCGCCAAGCTCCCGCCGCAGGAATCCGGCGGCGGACTTCAGACCCTTGAGCACGTCCTTTTCCTGGGCCTTGTCCAAAACACTGATAAACACCTGCGCATAGCGAAGGTCCGGCGTTGTGTTCACCCGGGTGACGGAGACCATGCCAGTGCCGCTGACGCGGGGGTCCTTTAAACTGCGTATCTGGGCCGCCAGCTCGCGCTGGATCTCTTCGTTGATTCGGCCGATGCGATTGTTTGCCATAGAATGCTCCTTTCCGCGGGGTCCTCCATGAAAGATATCCGCCTGTGACGATCATAAAAAAGCATGGGGCGGCGACCATGCGCCGCCCCTATTGTGTCCAATTACCGGGGAATTTCCTCCATGGCAAAGCCCTCGATGATATCGCCCTCTTTGAGGTCGTTGAACTTCTCCACCGTCAATCCGCACTCGTAGTTGGTGGTGACCTCCTTGACGGAGTCCTTGAACCGCTGCAAAGAGCCGAGCTTGCCCTCGTGAACCACGATGCCGCCCCGCACCACGCGCACGTCGCAGTCGCGGGTCAGCTTGCCGTCCTGCACATAGCAGCCCGCAACCGTGCCCACGGAAGAGACCTTGTAGGTCAGGCGGACCTCCGCGTGACCCAGGACGACTTCTTTGAACTTGGGAGCCAGCATACCCTTCATGGCGGATTCGATCTCGTCGATACAGTCGTAGATCACGCGGTACATCCGCATATCCACGTTCTGCCGCATTGCGCCGTCACGGGCGGCAGCGTCCGGACGGACGTTGAAGCCCACGATAATGGCCCCCGTGGAAGCAGCCAGCATCACGTCGGATTCGCTGATGGCGCCCACGCCGCCGTGGATGACCCGGACGCCGACCTCCTCGTTGCTGAGCTTTTCAAGGGAGGTCCGAACGGCCTCCACGCTGCCCTGCACGTCGGCTTTGACGATCAGAGCCAGCTCCTTGCGCTCACCGGCTTGGATCTGGTCAAACAGATTTTCAAGAGACACCTTCTGAACCGGCGCGGCGGATTTCAGCTTCTCCTCCGCCTTGCGCTGCTCCACCAGCTCTCTGGCCATGCGTTCGTCGGCGACCACGTTGAAGGTGCAGCCGGCTGCGGGGGCCTCGGAAAGGCCCGCGATCTCCACGGGGACGGAGGGACCGGCCTCCTCCAGGCGCTTGCCCTTGGAACTGGTCATGGTCCGCACACGGCCCACGGCGGTACCGGCGATGATGGTATCGCCCTGTTTCAGAGTGCCGTTCTGGACCAGCAGCGTTGCGATCGGACCGCGGCCCTTGTCAAGCCTTGCCTCAATCACCGTACCGGAGGCGGCGCGGTTGGGGTTTGCTTTCAGCTCTGCCATTTCGGCGGTCAGAAGTACCATTTCCAGCAGCTTGTCAATGCCGATATTCTTCTTGGCGGAAATCGGGCAGCAGATAGTGTCGCCGCCCCAGTCCTCACTCACCAGGCCAAACTCCGTCAGCTGCTGCTTGACCTTTTCCGGATTGGCGTTGGGCTTGTCGATCTTGTTGATTGCCACGACGATGGGGATGCCCGCGGCCTTTGCGTGGTTGATGGACTCCACGGTCTGGGGCATAATGCCGTCGTCCGCCGCCACCACCAGAATGGCGATGTCGGTAATCATGGCGCCGCGGGCTCGCATGGAGGTAAACGCCTCATGGCCCGGAGTGTCCAGGAAGGTGATGGGCTTCCCGTCCAACTGGACCTGATACGCGCCGATATGCTGGGTGATGCCGCCGGCCTCCCCTTCGGCAACGGAGGTGTTGCGGATGGCGTCCAGGAGGGAGGTCTTGCCGTGGTCCACGTGGCCCATGACCACCACCACGGGGGCGCGGTCAACCAGATCCTCCACAGTGTCTTCATGGGTGTCGATCAGCTGCTCTTCAATGGTGACGGTGACCTCGTGCTCCACCTTGCAGTTGAACTCCAGGGCCACCAGCGCGGCGGTGTCATAGTCGATGATCTGGGGCAGAGAGGCCATGATGCCGTTTTTCATCAGCACCTTGACCACCTCCGCACCGGTTTTCTTCATGCGGGAGGCCAGTTCGCCCACGCTGATCTCATCGGGGATGGAGACCTTCAGAGGGGCCTTCTTGGCGATCTCCAGCTGGAGGCGGCGCATCTTCTCCTGCTCGTCTTGCCGCCGTTTGTTGGAGAAGGTCATTCCAGGGGTGGGACGGCGGTTGTTGTTGGGCCGGAACTTCTGCTTGTTGCCGGTAGGCGCCTGCATGCGCTGGGCCTTCTCGGGAGCCATCTGCTCCAGCCGCTCGTCATACTTTGCCAGGTTCACGTCTCCGCCCTTGCGGGTATCCACGACCTTTTTCTGAGGGACACGGGTAGTGGGATGCTGCAGCGCGGACTTTGCCTGTCCGGCGGCTGGCTGGGCGGCGGAAACCGCACGGGCCGCGGGAGGAGTCGGCTTCTGGGACTGAGCCTCCGGGGCGGCGGGCCGCTGCGTCTGGGCCGGCTGTTCGGCAGAAACCGGAGCGGAAGTAGCCGGAGCAGCCGCAGCCGGCACAGAAGGAGCAGAAGGAGCAGAAACGGCCGCGGGCTGTTCCTTTTTCTTCGACTCCTGATAGGTATCAGCAAAAATCTCCTGAATGCTGGCCACCGGATGGGCCTGGGTCAGGGACTCAAACACCAGCGACAGTTCGTCGTCGGTCAGTGCCTGCATATTGCTCTTGGGAGCTTCGCCGTACTTTCCCAAAATCTCCATCACGTCCTTGTTGTTCAGGCCGAAATCCTTAGCCAGCTCTCGGACTCTGTATTTGTTCGTTGTGCTCGTACTCAATAAAGCCACCTCCATCGTTCGCTTGCGAGGGGGGACGCCGTCTCCTCTCTGCGGCCCGTGCCGCCTGTTCCGGCGGGTGGGTCAGGGCGCTTTTCCGCGGATGTGCCGTCGGAAAGGCAATTTATCTCTCGCCGCCGTGCGGCGAAGCAAAGGGAGCGTCGCCCTCTGCTTAAACCCCCGGAACGGGGGAGTATTTTCAATCGTGTTTCTTAGGGAAGGAGCCTTTCCCGTGCTTCACGGGATGGCTGTGGCCAAAGGGCTTGGGCCCTCTGCCGCCGTTGCCGGGCTTGCCGAAGGGTTTCCGGTCTCCGGGTGCGCCGGGCTTGCCAAAAGGCTTCCGGTCTCCGGGCGCGCCGGGTCTGCCGAAGGGCTTCCGGTCTCCGGGTGCGCCGGGCTTGCCGAAAGGTTTCCGGTCTCCAGGTG